>CBDVEE010000023.1:0-7990 GCA_965372925.1 uncultured archaeon | reverse complement strand
CGCTTTAACAATAATTCCATAACCTCAACATCAACCGCTAACTGCGACAAATTCTGTGGCTTATGCGAAATCTTTTTTTTATCCAAATCTTCAAAGTATCTCAAAATTTCATTTCCCTTAAAAAATTCTTTAATATTCTCATCGCTTGCAGATTTTTTCCCCAAATTTATCTTTTCCGTTCCAGCTAAGATTTTCACAGCCGTAGATTTTCCAATTCCATTTCTGCCTAACAACCCAAGCACACTTCCAACCTTCGGAGTCGGCAAACCATACAACGCAAATCCATTTGCCCCGTACCGATGCACCATATCGCTCTCGCTCACCGACGGCAAATTAATAATATCAATCGCCCCGAACGGACATCTCTTCACACAAATCGCACAACCCACACACATATTTTCATTTATGCTACATTTATTTTTTATCTCTATACAACTATCCGCCTCTTTTTTCTCGACGGGACAATATTTTTTGCACTCATGCCCACATATCGTAGGCTTACATTTTTCCTTATGAACAATCGCTAATTTCATAAGATACTTACAAAAAGCCAGATTTTAAAGTTAATCGTCACAGAAAACTTTACATAATCTCACTAACTCAACATAACATGTCAATACAATTTTGTCAAAAATGCAATAGTATACTAAAGATAACAACTGAAAACAATGAGAAATATCTTGTATGTTCCAAATGTAATTTGAAAGAAAAGTATACCGAAGATAATAAAATATTGATGACTGAAAATTTCAAACAAAAAAAATTAGGAACTGGAACCGCAGAACATGATCCTAATGTGGGATACGAATTTAAATGTCCCGAATGCGGAAACAACAAATGCAGAGTAATCGACCTCGGAATAATGTACGGCGACGAAGACTGGATATATTTATTGCAATGCACAAAATGCGATTATGGGGAGAGAGTTGGAGAGATAAGTTAACCCTAAACCTTCGCTCCACACTCAGGACAAAATTTTTCTCCGCCTTCTAACGCCCAATCACACTCGGAACATCTCTTAACATCTTTCCTCTCTTCAATAATCACTTCATAACCATCTCGCCCTGACAAAACCTTTCCCATAATCTTACGAATCTTATCCTGTTCCTTACCCTTCTCTTGAAACTTAGTCAAATCCATCCCTTCCATTATTGCTATTATTCAAAAGCTTTTATAAATATTGTTGCAAAATACAAGCCTCTGGCCGGGATTAAACCGACGACCTTTTGATTACGAATCAAACGCTCTATCAACTGA
The DNA here is from genome assembly GCA_965372925.1 of uncultured archaeon. GTDB lineage: Archaea > Nanobdellota > Nanobdellia > Pacearchaeales > GW2011-AR1 > JAGVXH01. The sequence continues at coordinate 6,733 of CBDVEE010000023.1, read as the reverse complement.
GCTACAGAGGCAATGTGGAAAGGGCATCGGATTAAAAATCCTCGCTACTTGACTTATCCCATTCACAAGCAAGGAATCGAAACACAGGGTTCTCATCCTCATGTGGGGAGGAGGATTCGAACCCCCGTAAGCGTAAAGCTACTGGCGCTTAAAGCCAGCCCGTTTGGCCACTCCGGCATCCCCACATAAAAATAATTAGAAATAACAATATAAAAAGTTGGTGGTGAGTGGACAAACGGGCGTTTGGCTGAGTAATTTGCTCCGAACAAAACTAAAATAGAATATTTTTGTGAGGTGTGAATTGTGAATAATGTAGGCATCCCCACGTAAAAATAATTAGAAATAGCGATATAAAAAGTTGGTGGTGAGTGGACAAACGGATGTTTGGCTGAACAATTTATTTTCCAAAATACTTATAGATTAAATATTGAAATCCTTGGGTCGGGAGAACTACAACTAAAAAAGTTATCGGAATCCAAAGAATTGAAAACACCTTAGCTCCAAAAAAGTTACTTAGTAAAAAAACATAATTAATGTCATCGATGGGAGCCGTAAAAAAAATCATCACAAAATAAATCAAAATCAATCCTAACAAAGAATAAATAAGTGTCTCCCTTGTGGGTTTAATTTTATATGTAAAAACAAATGCAATTAATGTAGCCAGATGAAATAGGATAGAGAAAAAAATCATAAGTGTATCGTAATTCAAAAATATATCTGTTCCTCTAAAAAAAGAAATTCCGAAAAATATTCTCACAACAAAACCAGTCATATAAATCAATTGAGGAAATAAACCAACATTAATAATCCCCTTCACAATATGATATTTTTTTGAGAAAAAAGCTATCGCTAAGATTATTGGGATAAAATCGCAAAACCAGAAAAAAAATATAAAATCAGAATACAAATTTCTTATTATTGCAATAATTTGTAAAAAAATAAATAGCATTCCCGCGAGAATATAAAAATTAGATTTTTTCATAAAAATACAAGCAAAATAAAACTTATATATCTTTAGAAAAGGACAAATTTAGAGCAAAGGTTTTCGCCACGCGAGTCGCTTAGTTTCAAATCCATAGCGAGAGCGGGATTTGAACCACGCGACCTTGAGGTTATGGGCCTCACGAGCTGACCAGACTGCTCCATCTCGCTATAAAGAGAAATCACACTCAAGACTTTTAAATCTAACTAATATATAAATTACATGAAACTTTTAGGTATTGATGATGCAGGACGAGGACCAGTTTTAGGTCCAATGATTTTGACAGGCGTTATAATCGAATCAAAAGAAGAAAAAATAATCCAATCTTGGGGAGCAAAAGACTCTAAACTCTTGACTCCAAAAAAAAGAGGAGAGATAAAAGAAAAAATAAAAAAACAATTCAAGTATCACATTGAAATCACGCAACCAAAAGAAATTGATGAATCCTCAAATCTTAATTACCTTGAAGCGATTAAAACCGCAAAAATAATAAATAAACTAACTAAAAATTTAAATGAAAAAGTAAAGGTTATCGTCGATTGTCCTTCTGTAAACATTCAAGCATGGTCTAACGACGTCCAGCTACTTATTAAAAATCCGAAAATTATCCAACTATCTTGTGAGCATAAAGCCGACCTCAACCACCCAGTCGTATCGGCCGCATCAATCATCGCAAAAGAAAAACGAGAAGATAAAATCTACAAACTAAAATTACAACTCAAAAAAGACTTCGGTTCGGGCTACCCTGCCGACCCAAAAACAAAAGAATTCATCGCAGAAAATTTCAACAACGAAAAATACAAACATATAATCCGATTTTCGTGGAACACTATTAAAAAACTTATCAAAGCGAAAAATCAAGGAAGGCTATTTTAATATAACAACTCTTAGCTCATCATATCACCTACTGGGTAGATTACCAAATCACCTACACCAAATCATCTACTGAGCGATTTTTAAAAATGTATATTTTTAAAAACTCAAAATTCCTCTCATGCCCATGACATATATAAAAAAAATAGTGATGCACGGATTCAAATCCTTCGCACGAAAAACCGAAATACCGTTAGAAAACACAATGAATGTTGTTGTCGGACCAAACGGGAGCGGAAAATCTAATGTAACCGACGCACTCTGTTTTGTCCTCGGTCGACTCTCAATCAAATCAATCCGAGCCGCGAAAGCCGCAAATCTACTTTTCTCAGGAAATAAAACATACAAAGGCTCACAAGAAGCATCAGTAGAATTAGTCTTCGACAACTCCGATAAAACATTTGGCATCGACGCATCAGAAATTACGATTAAACGAATCGTCCGAAAAACTGGACAATCAATCTATAGAATAAATGGACAAACAAAAACCCGACAAGACATCTTGGAACTTATGGCTCAGGCCGGCATCGACCCAAACGGATTTAATATAATACTCCAGGGAGAAATACAATCTTTAGTTCAAGCAACTCCGGAAGAACGAAGAAAGATAATAGAAGAAGTCGCAGGTATCTCAATTTACGAAACACGAAAACAAAAATCTCTGAAAGAATTTGAAAAGACCGACGAAAAACTCAAAGAAGTCACAGCCGTCCTTAAAGAACGAACATCATATTTAAAAAATCTCGACAAAGAAAGACAAGAAGCAATCTCTTATCAAAAACTCGAAACTACAATCAAACAATGCAAAGCAACTCTAATATCAAAAACAATGAATAGCAAAGAAAAAGAAACTTCTGAAATAAACAAAACTATTGAAGATTACAATTCTGAAATCGAAAAGCTTCGAAAACAAATTTATGAAAAAAATTCTGGTGTTAATAATCTACAAAATAAAATACTAATAATAAATAAACAAATTCAATCTTCAACTAGTAACGAACAAGAAGTATTACATCGAGAAATTTCAGACCTAAAAGCAGACCTTGCAGGATTAGATGTCCGTCGTGAGAACTTCAACAATAGAATGATTCAGGGAAAAGAAAAAACCTCCAACTTCAAAAATAAAATAGAAAAACTAAATCTCGAAATATCAAAAATACAAACTGCCTCTCCAGAGATAAAAGAGCAACAAAAGCAACAAAGGCTCCTTCAAGAAAAATTCGACATCCTCGAACAGCAGAGAAGAAAATTCTACATTTTAAAATCAGACTTATCAACATTAGAAAATCAAAAATCCCAAAAAGAAAAATTCCTCATTGAATCATCTAAAGAAATTCAACTAATTGAACAAACAGCCACTTCTTTATTCAACGAAATAAAATATTCAAAATCAATTGAGACAAGCAAGGAGTTAAGCATAGAAACAAAATCAAAAATAGAAACAGTAATTGAGCAAATATCAAATCTTGAAAGAGAACTCCTTGAAGGAGAAAAGAGAAACGCAATCTTAGAAATGAACATAAAGAGAGAAGAGAAATTGAAAACCGATATTATCCAACTAAAATTCTGCCCTATATGTAAACAAAATGTTGGAGACAGTCACAAACATAAAATATCAACAACAGCAAATACAAAAATAGAATCAACAAAATATGAAGTTGGAAAAAATATCAAAATACGAATTGAAGAAGCCAAAAAAATAAACCACTTCAAGGAAAGACTATCAACACTAAGAACGAAACTCAACGAACTTGACATTGACCAAATAAAATTAAGAAATTCGGAAGAGAAAAAGGAACAAATAAAACGAATCACAAAAAATCAAACAGAAATAAAAGAAGAATTAAAATCAACCAATGAAAAAATTCATTTAATAAGAAGTAAATACGAAAACCTGAAAAATATTGAAGAAAAATATGACGAAGCAAGACTAACCCTTCAAGAAATCTCATTCGCTGATATGGACGTTGATACAGAAATCACAATAAAAAGAAGAGAGATAAATCGGCTCTCCGTTGAACTAAAATCAGTTACGAGAGACATAGAAGAATCCGAAATAGAATTACGCAAACTAAAATTACAAATTACAGAAAAAGATAAGGACGCGGTTAAAAAAGAAATTGAAGAACAAAAATTATATGAAAAGGCACAAAGATTCTTCGACCAAAGAAACGAACTACAAGACCAGCAAAAAGTTTTGGAAACCGATATTATAGGAATACAACACACAGTAAAAAATCTCGAAGACAGAATAAATCATAGCAAAATTCAAAAAGCACAATTCACTGCCCAGATTGATTCTCTGAAATCTGAACTATCTGAAATAGGGGAAGTTAAATTCTTAACAATGCCAACTAATCAAATCAAAGAACGACTACAAAAATCACAATTCCGGATATCAAGACTTGGCAACGTAAATTTAAGAGCACTTGAAGTATTTGACAAAGTAGGCGAACAAGTCCAACTAATCCAAAACAAAGTCGAAATAATTTCAAAAGAAAAAGAAAAAATCCAAAATATCATCGCTGAAATTGACAAAAAGAAGAAGAAATCATTTATCACAACCCTATCCGTTATCAACGAATATTTCACAAGAAATTTCACACAGCTTTCCAGAAAGGGTCAAGTATTTCTCGAACTAGAAAACAAAAAAGAGCCGTTCGAAGGCGGATTATGTATTATAATAAAAGTCTCACGAAATAAATATTTCGATGTAACCTCTCTCTCAGGAGGAGAAAAAACAATAGTCGCCCTCTCGCTAATTTTTGCAATTCAGGAATATAAACCATATTGCTTCTACGTTTTCGACGAAATTGATGCAGCCCTTGACAAACGTAACTCCGAACTCCTTGCCGTTCTCCTCAAAAAATACATAACAACAGGTCAATACATCGTCATAACTCACAACGATACCTTAATTTCTGAAGCCAAAAATCTCTACGGAGTAAGCATGCAAGAAAACATCTCAAAAATAGTTAGTCTAAAAATTTAAATTTTTCAAATCAAATATAAAACGACTCACCATATCATATACCTCTATCTCGCCACCACATTTTTCTTGGATAACCAAACTCTTTAAATTAGAATGTCCAACCGTAGATGTGGCAAGATTATATCCTAAAGATTTAGCGAATTCTAATTGATGTTTTTTTAATTCATAACCAAATCCTCTTTCTTGATAATCTTCAGCGACAAAAATATATGCAGAACAAAATACTTTTTAGAAAGAATCCCATTCCAATATCCTACTGGTAAATTATCGAACCTTGCAATTCCAAAACATCTATTATTATTTCTAAGATGATATCGATGAGCTAAATTTTCTAATATACGAAGACCACTTAAATCTTTTTTACTCTCAACGATTTTAATATCTAACATTTCCATAGTTCTCACACTCACTAAAAAATAAAACTAACCCCCTAAACGGGGGCAATTATAAAAATAATAATAATAATTTATCGAAATTAGTAATAACTAGTTTCTACTTCGTCGATTGGCTTCTCTTTTTTTGTAAGAAGAACAACCAAAACTGCAAGAAGCACAACAAAGATAATCACAAGGACTACCGTTAAAGCAACAACAGAAGTCGAGACGGATACCCCAACAACATTAGCGCCAAAAACAGTTTGCTTACCATCAACATCCACAGAGAAAGTATAAGTTCCAACTACAGCATCACTTGATGCCTTAACCACAACGGAAACAGTCTCACTTGTATCTGGGCCAACAGTAATTACTGAAGGAGCCGATACACTCAAAACATCCCCGGAAATAGTTTTAATGTTAAAAACTTTAACGTCATCTGCAGAGTTCACAATAATCAAATCATAAGTTACTGTTTCTCCTGCATTCAAATCTTGATTCTTCATAGCAGCTAAAACTAAAGTCGAAGTAAAATCATCGACACTAATTAATCGTGTAAGGACAGTTTCAGCATCGTCATTGTAAACTTCAATTTCCAACTCGTAAACGCCAGATTCAGTATTCTTCGGAACTTTCAAGTATACCATCCTAAGCATAGAATCTTCTTCGTCATCATATTCATCATAGTCTTCCACAGGAATCAAATCTCCAACATATCCTCGGGAAGAAACACCCAATGCAGGAATTGAAACAACAACGTAGGTATCATCCATCCTATTGTAACCAATGTTTTTTACAACAACAGAAACAGGAACAACTTCACCAGCTAAGATTCTTGAAGAATAGTCAACAGACAAAACTTCGAATGTGTAAGATTCTCTTTGCATGCTAATTGTATATTCCTCTTCACTTCGATCATCCTTAGAAATAACCTCTACATAAAGAGTATATTCCTCAGACAAATCGTCAGAATCAGAAGGTAGCCTCAAAGACAAAAGTTTTGTATATGTCCTGCCAGTCTCAATGTCGAATCTATTTGTAGAAACAGATACATCATCTCGATGACCTTCCATATAAACTTTTACCTTAACGTCACTTACATCATCCACAGCATTAAATGTAACTCTAATTGGGACAACATCATTAACATTGCCGACCATAGTATTAGAACCCAATTCAACACTATTAAATTCAGTATTAATATTAGTAGCTAATCCAGCTGAAGCAAAGCTCACAACCATCAAAGTCAAAACTGCGATAAAAGAAACCAAAAACATATTTTTTTTCATATTTTTCATTTTGTAATTTAGTTAATATTTTATTCTCTTAAAGCTATTTAAACCTTGTTATTGTTGTAATTATAAAGAGACAAAAGCTTTAAAAAGTATACTTTCGTATACATACTATTGTCCAAACAAGTAACAAAAAAATGGCAAAAGAAAAAACATCAGCAGAAAAAATCACGACGATAAAGTTACTGGAAGAAACAAAACTCCGTATTGAAAAACTCCG
>CBDVEE010000022.1:0-8090 GCA_965372925.1 uncultured archaeon | reverse complement strand
GTGCAAGGTAATGTATAAAGAGGATAAAAGAATAATTTTCGAAGAATATAAACTCTATGTTCAAACAGCAGAGAATAATAGTGACAGAAGGCAAACAGCGAATAACTTTTTCTTATCATTCAATTCTCTTTTAATTTCTGGTACAGGGTTTTTAATTGCCACAACAGGAAAATCATGGTTAATATTATTATCTTTAGTCGGAATTATTAGTTCATTTTTATGGGTTACAACAATTAATTCATATAGGCAACTTAATTCAGGAAAATTTAAAGTTATACATGACTTAGAAAAACATCTGCCCTATGCTCTTTTTAAAAAAGAATGGGATTATTTAGGTAAAGGGGAAATAAGAAAAAAATACAAAAAATTAACACTTGTTGAAACTGGAGTCCCATATACTTTTATGATTTTATATGGATTTTTAATTCTGATACAAATAATTCCTTACTTATGTTCATTGTGTTATTAAAATTATTTCCGAATTCCAAACAACAAAGTTTATATTAAGCAACTTTTCTTATATTAATACATGGTGATACCTTATTTTAAATCAAATTCAGTACAACTTTTCCATGATGATTGTATAAATGTCTTAGATTCTTTACCTGAAAATTCTGTTGATATGATTTTTGCAGATCCGCCTTATTTTTTATCAAATGGCGGAATTTCTTGCAAAGCTGGGAAAATAGTTTCTGTAAATAAAGCAGATTGGGACAAATCTCAAGGTTTAGAAAAAGATTTTGAATTTACTCAAAATTGGATCGAGGCTTGTCGTAGAGTTCTAAAAGATAACGGAACTATTTGGATTTCAGGAACTATGCATAATATATATCAAGTAGGATTTTCTTTACAAAAATTAAATTTCAAATTGCTTAATGAGATTAGTTGGTTTAAGCCAAATGCACCGCCTAATTTAAGTTGTAAATATTTTGCTCATGCTCACGAAACTTTATTATGGGCAAGAAAACATACAAAGATCTCTCACAATTTCAATTATGATTTAATGCGAGAATGGAATGATAAAGTAGCACCACAAGGAAAACAAATGAGAAGTATTTGGCACATTCCTTTAACTCCTATGAGTGAAAAATCTCACGGAAAGCATCCAACTCAAAAACCAATCGAATTATTAAAAAGGATAATTTCATCTTCAACAAACGAAAATGCAGTAATTCTAGATCCTTTTAACGGCTCTGGAACTACTGGGGTGGTAGCTTCGATGTTAAACCGCCAGTTTATAGGAATTGACAAAGAAAAAGATTTTTTAAAACTCACAATAAAAAGAATTAACTCTTTAAGTAATGAAATACTTTAAATATAAGTAAAAGGTAATAACTAATATGTGCATACAAATTCCGAAATTCGTAAAATGGGCAGGTGGTAAAGGGCAACTTTTAGAACAGTTTAAACCACTATTCCCTAAAAAAATGAATAATTATTTAGAGCCATTTATAGGAAGTGGAGCGGTATTCTTTCATATTATTCAAAATTTCAAACCCAAAAAAATAATCATTTCAGATATTAATGAGGAACTGATTAATACTTATAAAATTGTTAAGTCAGATGTTGAAAAATTGATTATTGAATTAAAACAACATAAAGAATATCATTTGGCAAAAGGTAAACCTTATTATTTAGCAATCAGAGCAACTAACCCTAATGATTTACCAGCATTAGAAAGAGCCGCACGATTTATTTATTTGAATAAAACTTGTTTTAATGGATTGTACAGAGTAAATTCAAAAGGTGGCTTTAATGTTCCAATGGGTTCATACAAAAATCCGGATATTATTCAAGAAGAAAGATTAAGAATTGTTTCTAAATTATTAAAAAATGTTACAATTAAAGTTATGTCTTTTGAGAAAATTCTGAATTTAGCAAAAAAAGGAGATTTCATCTATTTTGATCCTCCCTACTACCCATTAGAAAACAAAAAGAGTTTTACCACATATACAAAAGACTCTTTTATGGAAAAAGAACAAGAGCTACTTGCAGAAATTTTTAAAAAATTAGATAAAAAGGGTTGTTCGGTTATGCTAAGCAATAGCGATACAAAATTTATTAAAGACTTATATCCAAAATATAATATTAACTTCGTTCAAGCTACAAGGATGATAAATTGTAACGGAGATAAACGAGGAAAAATAAACGAAGTTGTTGTTACAAGTTACAAAGTGTCAAAATGAAATATTTACAAACTTATAAAAAATTAAACCTAAAAGAGAATGAAAAAGATATTTTTGAATATCTTATTGAAACATTAACAGATTCTATTTTTACATGGGACTATTTTATTGCCTTTGAAAAAGTAAAAAAGAATATTCATTTAGTTGAAAAAGAATTAAATCTCCTAAATGTTCTTATTGGAAAAGAGAATATCGAAACGGAATTAATAAATCTTGTTTCAGAATATCCAAATGTAAAAAAAGTTTTGCCAATCCTTATAGCAATTAGAAATAATAAATTAAAAGATTTAAAGATAATTGATGATTTTGAAGAATTAAAATCTGAAAGCAAAGTCGAATTATTTAATCCAAACATAGAATTAACTTCCGAAATAAAAGAAGATTTAATCAATTTCTTTAAAGAATCTGGATTAAAAGATATTTTCCAAGATAAAAATGTAAAGAATATTGTGGATTATTGTTTTGGTGTAGAAGTTGGAATGGACACAAACGCAAGAAAAAACCGAACAGGTCAATCAATGGAAAGTATTGTTGAAAACATCATTCAAAAATTTGCAGAAAAGAATAATTTAGACTACATTCCAAAAGCAACACAAAAGAAAATTAAAGAAAAATGGAATTTTGATATTGAAATAGATAAAACAAACAGAATCTTTGATTTTGCTGTTTTTGAAAAAACTAAAAACAAAATATTCATAATTGAAACAAATTATTATGGTGGTGGAGGATCAAAACTCAAATCAACAGCAGGAGAATATCAATATTTATCTGATTTCTTGAAAAAACAAGAAATAGATTTAATTTGGATTACTGACGGATTGGGTTGGAAAACAACAAAGAAATCATTATTTGAAACTTTCTTACACAACGATTATTTGCTAAATATTGAAATGGTAAAACAAGGAACACTTAAAGACATAATTCTATAACATTCTTTCAAAAAAAGAACCAAAAAGGCCATTTGAACCCATGACACATCCCATGCCGAACAAGTCTGCGAAATAAAATTTTAGGTTCAGGTGTCCTCTGGACGGAACCGTTAAAAAATTTTATTTCGCACTAAATACGATAAAATAAAATTTATTTTTCACGCAAAATTTTTGTACAACAAAAATTCAAAGCAAAATCAATTTTAGATTATCGCAATATAAGTTTTTCTCCCAGAGGTCTTTTTTCTAAAAAGAGGCCTTAATCGTCAACCCTAACAGTATTCTTGCACTTCACACACTGATAAAATTTCGACTCAGCTTCATCCCCCGACCTCATCTGCCGAATCCAAAAATACGCCCTCTTGTTTCCACACTTTCGGCAAGTCCAATCTGTAATCGGATTCACATTTGATTTTTTCTCATCAATGACTCCAACAGTTACCTGCTCACAAACTTCTTCTCCAATCTCCATATCAACTTTTCCTTTCGAAACATAATTACATCTAGGACAACCAGCCTTTGTTTTCTTCATAATAAGAAGTGCTCCACATTTTGGACAAAATTCCATTGATTATTCAATAAAAAGCAATTTATAAGATTTGCCCTAATTCTAAATAGTCCGAGAAATAACTAGCAAAATCCTCTATCACTGGAACTTCGCCCGCCTTCAAAAAAAATCAACTTTATCCATCCAACAAACGGTACCTTGAATAAAGCTTTCCCAATAATTTGATCTTCTGAAATATTTTTTTCAGAACTTAACTGTTTGGAATTAGTTTTATAATTATCACCCTTAGTCGCGTAACTATCACCAACTCCAACAACCCGATGAATCAAAGGATGTTGCATACCACCATCAAAAATAATCACGTCACCAACTTCTATATTTTTAGCTCCGACTACAAAAATCACATCACCCTTACTAAACCCGTTTTGAAAAACCCAATTCCACGTATCTCCTAAAGAAATCCCGTAATCTTCATAGATTGGACTTTCGAAAATTTTTTCAAATCCGTCCTCGTGATGATACATAGAACACGATTCAACAATTACCAATGGCAAACTTGTTCCTGTAATTAAAGATAGTCCAGGAAAAAAAACCAATTTAATTATCACAAATGCCAACAATAAAGTTACAATAAAAGAAGACCAACTATCTTCCTGCAAAAAATTCCAAAATCTCTTATAAATACTAACCATGCAACATAAAACCAATTCTCATTTATAATCTTTCGCACAACCCAAATATTTATAAAGTATACACATTAAGTATACACATGTCGGACATATTTGATAACACAATACTTTGTAGACACTGCAACAAAAAAATGCAGACAGCCACTATTATTAAAAACGGTTTTCGTCTTCGGGCAGTCAGATGTCCGGATTGTAAAAATCAAATTGTCCATCCGGAAGATTTAAAAGAATACGCAGATTTTCAAAACATCAAGAAGAAAAATTTCAAAGTCAAGCTTCGATATGTCGGCAACAGTTACGCTGTTTCAATTCCTCGGGAAATCATTGACTTTATGGGCGAACAGGAAAAACAAATGAGCGATATGGTAAACCTTTGTATGGAAGATATAAGGAAGCTTTCACTAGATTTCAAATGATAAAAAAACAAGACAAACCAAAATCAATTAAGTTAAGAGTAGTCGAAGCGTTGCAGGATGATGCTTACAAAGGAATAGTCAGAATCGACCCGGATTTAATGCGAGAGTTAGAACTTGAGAGAGGAGATATAATTTCTATTAAGGGAGACAGAAAAACATACTCAATTGTTGACCAAGCCTATCCAGCTGATAGGGGCGAAGAAATAATTCGAATGGATGGAATTACGCGAAAAAATTCTAAAACAGGAATTGGCGAACGTGTTGATATTAAAAAAGGAAAAATTTTGGAGGCGAAAAAAGTTACGATTGCGCCAGCACAAAAAGGGATTGTAGTTCAAGGAAATCCAGATAATTTTAAACGAGGACTTTTAGGAAAGCCAGTTAGCAAAGGAGACATTGTAGTTATGGGGGGTTCACAGCAACGAAAGGATTTAATGTCGGGAGGATTAGGAGATTTATTTGGCGGAGATGTAGGAGAAATTTTTAATCAAATGGGTTTCGGAGGAATACCAGGAGGACTAACACAAATACGTTTCGCAGTAGTATCAACATCACCAAGTCAGCCCTGCATCATTACAGAAAATACAGAAATTACGTTAAGTCCAAAAGCGGTCGAAATTTCCGAAGAGTCGATTCCCTCGATAACCTATGAAGATATTGGAGGTCTGACTAATGAGGTAAAGAAAGTCAGAGAGATGGTAGAGTTACCATTAAAACGCCCGGAAATATTTATGCGTCTTGGAATTGAACCACCAAAAGGAGTTTTGCTTTTCGGTCCCCCAGGAACAGGTAAAACACTTTTGGCAAAAGCCGTAGCCAACGAGTCTGAATCACATTTTATTTTATTGAATGGTCCAGAAATTATATCTAAATTCTACGGGGAGTCTGAAAAGAAAATTCGAGAGATTTTCGATGAAGCAGAAAAGAATGCACCTTCAATTATTTTTATAGATGAGATAGATGCGATAGCCCCAAAGCGAGAAGATGTGAGCGGAGAGGTCGAGCGACGAGTTGTTTCGCAATTACTGACGATGATGGATGGTCTTCAGGCAAGAGGAAAAGTTGTAGTAATCGGAGCGACAAATCGAATAAATGCCTTAGACCCAGCACTAAGACGACCCGGAAGATTTGACAGAGAGGTAGAAATTTCGGTTCCGGATAAAGAAGGAAGATTGCAGATTTTAAAAATTCACACACGAAATATGCCACTAACAAAAAACGTAAAACTCGAAGAAATAGCAAGAAAAACACACGGTTTCGTCGGTGCCGATATTAATTCACTTGCGAAAGAAGCCGCAATGATTGTCCTTCGAAGTAACTTAGACAAATTTCATTTAGAAGAGGATAAAGAAATTCCGCAAGAGGTTTTGGATAAATTAAAAGTTTCACAAAAAGATTTTGACGAGGCGTTAAAAATTGTTCGGCCTTCGGCGATGAGAGAAGTCTTGGTTGAAACTCCGAATACAAAATGGGAAGATATTGGCGGTGTTGAAAATGTAAAACGGGATTTGAAGGAGGCGGTTGAGTGGCCATTAAAATTTCCAGCTTCATTCACTCGAATGGGTATTACTCCACCAAAAGGAGTTTTACTTTACGGCCCTCCTGGAACAGGGAAGACGCTACTAGCAAAAGCGGTAGCCAACGAATCCGAAGCGAATTTTATTCAGATTAAAGGACCAAGTTTATTGAGTATGTGGGTTGGTAAATCCGAAGAGGGAGTTCGGAAAATCTTTGAGCGAGCACGTCAGGTCTCACCCTGTGTAATTTTCTTTGACGAAATTGATTCTCTGGCAGGTAGGCGAGGAGGAAATTATGGTGGCGGAGCAAAGGTGGCAGAGAATGTTCTTAATCAACTACTTGCAGAAATGGACGGCATTGAAGATTTGACAAATGTAATTGTAATTGGGGCGACAAACCGACCAGACATTTTAGACCCAGCACTAATGCGACCAGGCAGATTCGACCGAATAGTTTATGTTTCAGTTCCGGACAGAGAGGGCAGATTACAAATTTTAAAAATTCACACAAAAAATATGCCGTTGGATGAATCTGTTGACATAGAAAAAATTGCGGAAGCCACCGAGGGTTTCACTGGTGCCGACATAGAATCTCTGGCAAGAGAGGCCGCAATGCTCGCACTTCGGGAAGATATTGATACAAAACAAGTTACAAAAAAACACTTCGACAATGCAATGGAAAAAGTCCTGCCTTCAGTTTCGAAAGCAGACCAACAACAATACCAGCAAATTGAATCCAAATATCTCAAATCGGCAAGAGCGGCACTGGTAAACTCTTCGGCGAGTTATGCGGGATAAATTTCTCCCAAACCCATATAAACTACAACTCTTTTTTTAAATTATGAGGCGTTTAATAATCGATACAGAGACGACAGGGCTTTCTCCTCGTTTTAACAAAGTTTTAACTGTCGGATTGCTCTTAATTGATGCCAAAAAATCTCATCTTCAAATCTTAGACCAAAATCACATCTTCATTAAACACGAAAAATACAACGCCACAAAAGCAGCAATGAGAGTAAACAAAATAGATTTGGAGCGACACAATCTTCATGCCATTCCTCCGACAGACGCCTGTAATCAAATCAACTCATTCATCGAAAAAAACGTTCTTCATCAAGCTCCACTTGTCGGACATAATATTCATTTCGATAAAGGATTCCTTTCTGTTCTTTTTAAGAAAACTGAAATTCTTCCAAAGCTTTGCCACGAATCCGAAGATACAATGCGCATTTGGAGAAACCACCAAAAACTCGGTAATGTCCCATCACACTTCCGGGCAACACTAGGAACCTTAGCCGATTACTTCAAAATAAATTACACAAAATCCCACGACGCACTGGCCGACTGCCACATAACCGCAAAGGTATACCATAAAATGTTGAAAATTTAGTTTTAGTCTTTCAACTCCTCATCAATCCTCTTCGACATTTCCCTTAATTTTTTAAAAGTTGAATAAACATCCTTCTCAATTTCTTTCGTCAAATCTTCCAAACTATTAAATCTCAAAAAATATCCTTGCTCTTTTTTCATAACCAACCCGGAATCTATCAGCCTCGTAACATGATGAATTACCGTCGCCCTGGATAAGTTAGACCGTTTCGCAAGTTGCTCCGACGACAAATACCCCTTTTCCTCCAATAGATGAACAAAAATTCTAAAACAAGATTTCTCCTTGTCTCTTTTGTTAAACATCCCAAGACAATTCGAAAACGCCTGCAGTTCCTCATTTAAAGCTCGCCCACGCGAAAAATCCACATTCAGAATCCTTATTTCCTTTAAGTATTCCATGCAAACCAAAAGACAGAAAGCTTTATATACCTGTTGATTTAAACTAAACATGTTGAG
>CBDVEE010000021.1:0-8400 GCA_965372925.1 uncultured archaeon | reverse complement strand
CGCTCTTTCCATAATTTTTCTAAATAGTCGGATAGAGTTCCCGTGCGCTGAAATTGCAACATTAACTTTATTTTTCCTCATAAATTTTTTCAAATCCCTAATAAAACTCCGAATCCTTTTTTCAACATCAGCAAATGATTCTCCACCGGGCGCCGCAACCTTATACCCTCTATGAATCGCTTTATACTCTTCCTTTCCCAAAAGTTCCTCAACTTTATCTCTTAACTTCGGTGCAAGATTTTCAATCGCATCCCCCTGAACCCGCAAATCATAACTCTGTTTACCAATCCCATCCACAAATTGTTCATGCGTCGTTCCCTCCAATTCACCATAACTTCGTTCAATCATTCTGTCGTCTTCCAAAATAATCTTACACTCAGGATGAAATTCTAAAACAGGTTTCAAAGTCGCCTTAGACCTAGATAATCTCGTTCGAATCGCCACTCCAAATTTTTTATCTTTTAACTTTCGAGCAATCTTCTCTGCATGCTTCCGACCTTCCACCGTCAATCTCGCCTCCTTTTGCCCGGTAAATCTCCCATCCCTATTAAACGTCGTTTGTCCATGCCGAAATAAATAAATTTTACATCCTCTTTTCATGAAAATTCAAAGTTTTCTTAATATAAAAACATTTTTATAACTCAAATTCCTTTATAATACATGATTATTAAATGGATCATAATTGTAGTGTTTGTTTTAGTTGGATTGTGGTATATTAAAATGGAACATCACGCTACGAAAATAAAAATTGTTGTGTAAATTATAATTGGAATTATAGTATATTTCTCAATGATAAGTATTTTCTCCTCGGAAGAAGTTGATTTAACATCCCCAAGAGGAATCGTTAATTCGGTTTATATTTACTTTGGCTGGATGGGGCAAACGGCATCGCATCTTTGGAATATTGGTACTGATACTACAACTCTGGTCGGAAATGCCATAAAGATAAACAATAGCAACAAAGAGAAAAAATAAGCCACATCCAAAAATCTACTCATAATATTTATTACCCATAAGCCTGACATGGGGATTTACTCAAAATTCGCTCTAAAATTTTTATAATCACTTCGTTGATAAAAATTCGAGCAAATCTTTCGCCCACGACTGTCGTAGGTTCAAAAAGCCTGACATGGGGATTGAACCCACGACCTCCGCATTACCAATGCGACGCTCTACCAACTGAGCTAATCAGGCACAATAATATTTATTCTTCCCTTAAATTTATAAACCCTCTCATCAAAATTAAATAATGGAAAAAGACAAATTTGATTTTAGATTAAAATACAACGAGTTAAGACAAAAACACAATTTACCAGAGTTTGAAAAATTAGCAGAAGATTTTGATATAGAAAAAATTGAAGATAAAGAATCAATTTTCTTGATAAGGGAAATCCGAAGAGCGGTTAACGAAAAAATCACAGCATACCTCCACTTATTCGAAACTCTAATTAATCCTAACACTCCCCCTATGTTTGTGTTTTCAATTTTAAGAAACAGCTCAGACAAAAATAAAGACACTATCCGAGAAATCTATAAAATACTATCCAAAATACAAATCAAAGCAATGAAGCTCGACACAATCTACAAAGAAGATATTGAAGTAAAATTTATCAATGAAATATTCAGTACGTGGCAAGAACTCAAATTGAGAATCTATAAACTTATTGAAAATTTCGAAGCGAACTTTGAAGAAAACGATACATCACAAAACAGAAGTTACTTTGATTAAATACATTCAACTACAAACCTCTTTTGTAGGAATCGTTTCCATAGTAAAAGGACAAGTCAAATCCTCATCAAGGCCCGACATATCATTCCTAATAAACTCGGCGGAAAAAATCTCAGGTACATCAAATCTAGTATTTTTTTGAACCAACTCAAAATCTAACTCTTCATCATTTGAATCAACTAAAGAATATCTTATCCCGAAAATACCATCAGCGTCCCTATCAAGATTATAAATTTCCATAGAACAATTTACAATCAATCTTATACACCCATCAGCTCCCATATTTGTACACTTAACACTATTTTTAAAATTCTTCAAAGAATATTGAATTTGTTGCATTTTACAATTAGTTTCTTCAGCCACCTCCTCCGAATCTTCCCCATCTGTATTCGAACTTTCAATTCCTCTTGTTCCATCAACATCTGCTATCACCTCTTCCGAATCTTCCCCATCTATACCACCAACTTCCTTGGCACTCTCTGGATTAGAATCACTTTCCAACAGCTCCTCATTATCACTCATTTGCAAAATCTCATCCCAAAAAAGAAAAACCACCCCCATAGCAACAATCAAAATCACCACAATCACAGAAACGATATGCAAAGCCTTCACCATTCGACTAATTAGGACAAGAAGTTTATAAGTTTATTGAAATAAAAACCCCAATCCAATTTCCAAAGCCACAGCAGGCATCCTAATCTTCCAGTTCTTCAAAACCCTCGGTGCAATCTCTCCAATAAGTCCGACATTTCTCCCACCAACAATAATTTTTCCACATCGCCCAATAATATAATTTGAATTCTCAACTGCCTCAATAGAATATTTAACATCCAACATTTTAAACAAATAATCCAATACCTGTTTCAACTCAGTAAAATTAACACTCTCATCAACCAGACAAATCGCCAATCTCTCCTCTTCCAAAACTCCAGTCTCACTTCCATCCCCATCTCCTCCGACCCTCCGACCCTCCGAATTCCGAACACCAGAAAATCTTCCGAACACCCTCCCTATCTCAAAAGTTTTCTGCGGATAAGTAGCATCCGAATTCTCCGAAGCTATTTGCAGTAAATTTGTCAACATATCTATCCTTAAAACATCCCGCTCCGTCTTCGATTCCTCGACCTCAATAAAATCACTAAAATCATAATGCATTTTTTTGATATTTTTCTTGGTGGTTAGATGAAATGACGAAGTCTCCAAAAATCCAAGTCCAGCCAAAATATTCCCAACCGTTCTTTTCGTTTTATCAATAGGGTTCTCATAAGCAATTGTCGAAATACTGGGAATTTCGGGCACAAAATTATCATAGCCATAAGCAATCGCAATTTCTTCCGACAAATCAATCCAGTGCAAAATGTCAATTCTATAAGCAGGAATTAAAGCTACCGAATTACCTTTTCTATTTTCATAACCAATTCCCATTCTCGCCAAATAACCCTTAACATTTTTTTCGCTTAACTCAATCCCAAGCGTTTTCTCAATATTTTTAATTTCAAAATTCAATTCCTCAGCAGACATATCCGGCGAAATAAAATTCCCATCCTTTC
Organism: uncultured archaeon; assembly: GCA_965372925.1. Taxonomy (GTDB): domain Archaea; phylum Nanobdellota; class Nanobdellia; order Pacearchaeales; family GW2011-AR1; genus JAGVXH01. Next base: position 5,121 of record CBDVEE010000021.1, on the reverse strand, counting down.
CGTCTTTAATATTCATTGCATAAATTTTTCCATCCATTTCCGAAAGATTCGCCACAATAATATTCAAACACTTTTTCAAATAAGCCAAATTGTGCCCAGAACACTCAATAAAAATATCCTTTGTGCTATTGTCAATACGACCAGTCTTTTCCGAGTTAATAATTGGTGGCATACTTAGAATTTCATCCTCAGCGTCGATAAAAACAGGAAACATTTCAGCACCTTCCAATAAATGTGCATATTCTCGTCCAGTCGGATGTCCACGCAAAATTTGCCGTCCAGTCATTTCCTTTGCTGATTCTAACGGCTGGAATTTAATCTCCTCTGGTTTTCTCCCTACAAATCTAATCGGCAAACTAATTTTATCCAACGGATATATTCCAATTGCCAACTTCCGCCTTTTACGACCAAGCGAATTATGTAGTTTTTCCTGAATATCAATAATCTCCCTGATTTTCTCTTCATTAAATTTAATCCCTTTAATAATAACGCAAACGGTGTGAGGACGGACAGCCTTCACAGATTTATCAATTGTAACAACATAACATTTCTCTGGTTTATTTATTTTAAAACTCGCAATTTTCCCTTTCCCACAAAACTGATTAATCGCCCTTGCAAAATTCCCCATTGATAATAAATCGGGTCTATTCGGAAAAACCTCAACCGAAACCTCAGAATCAGTCACCTCTTCAATCGGCGTTCCCATGTCAGTAATTTTCTTTTCCAACTCTGCCGTAATTTTCCCAATTCTCTTTTCAAGTTCCTTTCTATTTAGCGTTAGTATTGTCATCTACTTCCTCCAAAACTTCATCTCTCTTAATTTATTTAAATCATTCTTGTTAAGTTCTCGCAAATCATTAATCTCAAAAAACTGGGTAATAATTCTGTCTACTCCCTGCCCCCATGCCAAAACAGGAATATGCTTCCCGAACATTGGAATCGTAACCTCTGGTCTAAACATCCCTGCGCCACCCAATTCTACCCACTCTTTACGAACCGGATGAAAAACATCAATTTCCAATGATGGCTCGGTATATGCAAAATACGCCGGCCTAACTCGAATTTTCTCATAACCCATCTTGCCAAAAAATTGTTTCAAATATCCAAGTAGCTGTCTAAAGTTAGCATTCTCATCAACCACAATTCCCTCAGTCTGATTAAACTCAAATCCGTGTGACCAATCAATTGTTTCATTTCGAAAACACTTTCCAATGGCAAAATACTTCGCCGGAAATTCCCCCGCTTTTCCAATTTCCATCAACTTCCGAGCAGACAAACAAGTTGTGTGAGTTCTCAACAAAACCTTCTTAGCATCTTCCTCATCCCAATTATACTGCCAACCCTTACTCTCATCAACACCACCCTCATGCGCTTTCTGAACATTGGATAACATACAATCTTTTTTATTTTTGCATCGAGCAGGCAACATCCCCTTCATCCCCTTCAAATAAAATGTATCCTGCATCTCACGAACCGAATGGTCTTGTGCCGTAAACAAACTATCAAAAACCCAAAAACCAGTTTCAACACTATCCCCTGACATTTCCTTAAAGCCCATCTCCAACCAAATCGACTTCGCATAATCAATCGCCTGATTCACAAAATGTCTCTTCCCTCCATAAACCCTCGGCACAGGCGAAGTCAAATCATACCGCCGAAATTTTTTCCCCTTCCATGTATTCTGCTTCAAAATCTTCGGCGTCAACGCTTCCAACAAATTCTCATCCAAATTCATCCCCACAATCTTCCTGCCCAACTCCGTCAACTTAACCTTCATAGTTTTCCGCTCTTCAATCTCAACAATATCTTTCCGTCCCTTCAAATTCTCAAACGCCAATTTATCTAAATCTACAATCCCGTCAAAATCCATTGGCAACTTCTCCATAAAAATCTCCTCAATCATTTTACTCGCCATCTCATCAGGCCTCGCATTCAAACTTAATTTTCCCTGCTTAATATCATCAACCAATGCTTTCTTCTTCAATGTTCCCAAAGCGATTTTTGCCTCGTTATCATTTAAGCCACAAACATTCTTTATCTCCCCAATCGGAATCATTTTCCTCTCAGCCAACTTATTCAACAATATCCGCTCAGGCAATTCCTTCTTCAAATAATTAATACCCAAAATACCCAAAATAACAACCTTCTTCTTAGAACTCTCAGCCTCGACCAAACTCTTATTTTCCAAAAATCCCACAGCTCTCAGAACCGTCGTCTTATCCAAACCCGTCTTATCCAAAACATCTTCAATACCCAAAAACTCTCCACTCAACTCAGGTAAAACTCCCCGCTCCATTGGTGACAAAGACTCAATAATTAATTTTTCGTCCATATAATTCAACAGATTGATAGTTTTTAAGTTTTAGTAAAGCAACTTATGAATTCCATTCAAATGCTTCAAATGTCTTCTCTTAGCCTTCTTTAAATCAGGACTTTTAGCGTGAATAATATTTGCCAGCTCCTGCCCCGCAACGACCTTCGGCATCATAACGTAATCGACACCCTCTTCATATAATTTCAACGTCTCACTAATTCTCGAACCCGTCACAATAACCTTAACCCTCGGATTAATCTTCTTAATCTTCTTCAATAAATATGAACTACTCTCGTAATCAGGAATCGTCGAAATTACAAGTTTCAATTTTTTTACATCAATCTTGTCCAGCAATTCAGGACTGGTGATATCCCCATAAACACAAGCAATTTTTTTCTCCATCAAAAAATTAATTACATCAGGATTATAATCAACAACCAACAATTTATCTCTTTTATGAAGTAACTCCTCCATTATTGCCCCACCCATCCTATGCGACCCAATCATAAGAATTTCTTTTCCTCTTTTACTTCCATATTCAGGAATTTCCCTAATAGGTAAAAAATTGAGCAGGGAAACAGGATGTTTAAAAACGTGATAATACAAATCCCCTTTATATTTAGCTACGTAAGGAGCAATTGACATCGTAATAATCGTAGCCAGAACCACTGTGGAAAAAATCGACATATCCAAGGCTCCGACCGTTACACCAACCATGCCAACAATCAATGCAAACTCTGAAAGCTGAGAAAGCGAAATCGCGGTCAAAAAACTCGTTCTCGGCTGATATCCGGTAACCCTCAGTAAAATCAAAATCACCATTGGCCTGATTAAAAATGCCCCAACAATAAGAACAATCAGCAAAATCAATCTCTCGCCAATTCCACTGAAAACAAGTTGCATTCCCAAAGCCACAAAAAACAAAATCGCAAAGAAATCCCTCAGAGGAGAAATTCTTGATTCAAGTTCTATCTTAAACCGAGAGTTAGCCAACGAAATACCAGCAATAAACGCACCAACAACAATTGACAGTTCAAAAAGATATGCAGAAATAATAAAAAAGAAAAGCACTGCCAGCGAGGACAAAAGTAAAAGTTCGCCGGACCGTGCAGCAAATCTAAATAACCTATTTAAAACATATCTCTGAAGAATAATCGCCATAATTAAAATCACCACTAATTTCGCAAACGCAGTTGTAAGTGAAACAATTGCAAAGCCACCCGTCGTGAAAACAATAATTGCCACAATCGCAATCAAATCTTCAAACAATAAAATACCAACCACTAACCTCCCATGCAATGTAGCCAGCTCACCTCCATCCGACAACAGTTTGACATTAACCATCGTCGAACCCATCGTCAAAATAATACCAATGTATGCCGCTTGTAAAGAATCTAAATTCAAAAATCCCGCAAGAACAATCACAGCTCCAAAAATTATTCCAGCCTGCAACAATCCAATAAGTGCAATCTTTTTCAAATTCGCCTCTCTAAGTTTACGAAACGAAATTTCCAATCCAGCCGTAAATAACAAGAACGCAATACCAATTTCAGAGAATGCACTAATTAAATCCAAATTCTTAACAAGTCCAAGCATAAGCGGACCAATAATCAAACCAGCTAAAACATACGCAGGAATCAATGGTTGCCTCAATATTTTTGCAATAAATCCAAGCATAGCAGAAATAATTAAAATCACGGCAATATCAAAAATTATCGTTTCGCTCGTCGGGAGATGACTAACATGATTCCCAATCCCATTCACCGTCTCTACAACAAATCCAGTTATCCCAACCATTAACATTATATATCAAATAGCTTTTATAAAATCTTTGTCCAGTGCATAATACACCATATTAAGCATTATTTCAAAAAATACTTCCTCCCTATCTGCGCCTTTCTGACTTTGGATATTCATGACCTAATCTTTTTTTATTTTTAAGATATTTAATATGCTTCCTCTTTTCCTTTAAAAACTTATTCACGTCAAGCTTATATTCATCAATCATCTTCGATGCATGACTTCCTCCCAAAAAATGAGGCATAATAACATACGTTACGCCCAGTTTATATAATTCGTTCGCTTCTTCAATATCATGAGATGTAACTATTACAATTGCTTTTTTATTTACTTGTCTTATTTTGTTAGTTAATAACAAATTTGTTTCAAACTCCGGTATTGTTGAAACAGCCATATTAATTTTAGTCAAATTCAATTCGCTCAAAAATTCTTCATCGTCTACATCTCCATATCTGCACTCAATTCCCCCATTGGACAATTCCATGATTTTATCGGGATTATAATCAACAACCAAATATCTATTCTTTAGTTTTTTGAAAGAGCGCAACAAATCATAACCAATTCGATTGTATCCAAACAAAACAACATCATAATTTTCTGATTCTTTTTCTTTTTCTCTCAACTTTTTTCTTTCAAAAATATAAAGATATTTTGAAAAATAAGGATATATTTTATTTGAATACATAATAAGATAAGTCGAACCCGAGATAGTTATCAGACCCACGACCGTAACAAGAGAAAGTATCTCCCCGGTTAAATGCCCAACACTAACTCCCAACGCAATCAGAATCAATGAAAACTCACTTATTTGAGCTACCGTAAAACCCGCCTGAAATCCTATCTTCTTTTTATACCCCAAAAATCCCATCAATATCATTACAATTAAAGGATTTCCAATTAGGATAAATAATGAAAATATTATCGCTGGAATAATAAACTGACCCATACTCCCGAAAACCATTTGAGAACCAAGAAGTATAAAAAATAAAATAATAAAAAAATCTCTT
>CBDVEE010000020.1:0-8587 GCA_965372925.1 uncultured archaeon | reverse complement strand
TCACATATATTTTCTTCAAATTAGGTTGGGGCATGCTATAGTCTGTTGTTAACTAATCTGCCGTTTACCATATTTTTAAACTAAACCTCTCATCAATAAGTGTCCCATCGCTTTTCAAAACCCCGACCACGTAATTTTGAACCATAATATCTATTGAATCTGGAACGCCATGTTGCGACTCCATTTTGATTGGTAAAGTTTCGGCTACAATCGCAAAATCAAAAATCGACGGGATGTTCAATTCTTTTTTTAATTCTGCATAATTACTAAAATATCTCTCAGACATTTTTTCTAGTGCGTTATAAGAAGTAACTCTCCTTTCGATAGGTGGTCCTAGTTCATAGTCACTAAGAAGTTCGCACTCTTCAATGTTGCCCTCGACAAACTCGGGTGAAATTGCAACCCTAAAAAAAGATTCTCCTTCCTCTATGTTTAGATTGCTACCATCAAGATTTGAATTAATTTCATCTCCGTTTAATTTTGTTACATGACTATTTCCGTCGGCTATTGCATAAATAAATTCATCCTCCGACAATTGAATATAAAAACAATTTTTATCTCCTGCGTAGTTTGTTTTTAAAAACATGTTCGATAAATTTGTGTGAACTTTTTCTTCAAAAGAATCGTAAAATCCTTTGGTCACTGCATTGGATAGTATTGAGGTGTCATGTGGTTGCAAAAATATAAAAAGAAAAAACACAAACCCTATAAAAAATACAAACGAAATTATCATTTCAAAATGTGAAGCACCTTTTTTGTAAACTAATCCTCTCATTATAATAGGACATTTTTATTGTTTATATAACTAACCCCTCTTAGTTGGTAGTTGATAGTTGGTAGTTGATAGTCCTCGATTAGTGGGTAGTGGGTAGTTAGTAGCCTCCCGTCCCCGCTTCTCCCTGAGTTCTAAGCTATAGCTAAGTTATTAACTCCCAAATAAAGCTCTCGCTCCGGTTGTAATCAGCAAAGTCAGCGCCAACAAAATGAACGAATGTTTAAACCCACTCTTGATACTTCCCTCGGAAATTTTTCCAATTACAAGTCCGGCAAAAAATGACTGAACTAAAAGCGTGACAAATAACGGCATCGAAAACTGATTTGGGTCTAACGAAGTGGTGCTGACGCTCAAACTTTTAGTCCCCTGTAAATCCGCCACCAACGGTAAAATTTTAAATTCTAAAACTAACATAATAATAATAAATACAATAAAAATTAAATAGCCTTGTGTTACTAAATTTGAAATCGCCGCCATTCTCTCTTTTCTCAACTGCTCAATCTGATTAACTGAATTAGCAACCGACTCTAAAATCGTTTCGATATTCCCGCCTACTCTTTCGGCTTCGCTAATAAGACTAACCGCTCTTGAAATAACCCTGCTCTTTGTATCTTTTGCAAAAGTCTTAAGCGCGTTGGTCAGTGTAATTCCAATCGACAACTGATTTGCGAGTTTCACAATATGCTGGGTTAGTGGTCCATAATTTCTGTTCTTTAAATTTACAATGCTCTTACTAATCGGTGTTCCAGATCTAACCATTTCTACCAAATCTCTCGTAAACGCCAAAAACTTTTCTTCCTTTTCTTTTTGTTTGCTTTGTGCAAGAAGAAAGGTCATGACAAAGGGAATTAGTCCTACAATCAAGGCGATAACTAATAAGAAATACATTAGATTACTCTCTCTGAACATTAATGTCGAACCTGTGGTTACTATAATCGCTATTGCGATTCCGAGCCAGTGCATCATTTTAAATTTCATTATACTTTCGGTTGTTTCATATTTAATACTATGAGGAAAATGATATTAACGATAACGATAGCGATTATACTCAGTATTAGTAAAGTCGTAATACTCAAACCGGCCATTCCAAGTCCGGCAACATTCATAACTATAAACATCATCATTAAAATTAATGGTGCCGCAATTAAGATGGAAATATAGACGTCCATAAATGTTCCTGCCAGAGCCGCATATTCATTTCGTTCTAATCTATAATCGACCAGAAAATTTTCTGACTTCTTTTCAAGGTAATTTTTTAACGCTCCGCCCGTGCTAATATTTGTTGCCAACCCTGAAAACAGCTCTGATAATTTTTTGTTTGAAGTTCTTAGTGCAACATTTTTTAACGACGTTACTAAATCATAACCATAAATCTCAACCTGAACAATTACTTTTTGAATCTCTTTCCCGACGTTTATATATTCCTTCGACATCGCAATAATTTTAAAGATTTTTGTAGGCTCGATATTTGAACCTGCAACCGCCGCCATATGAATCGTTGCGAAAGGTAGTTCTTGCGAAATTTTCTTTTGAATTGAATTTGCTTCACTCGCAGGATAAAGATAAAACGCTGCTAAAGCCAGACCAGAAAAACCAAAAGGTAAAACAAAATACATCCAGTTGCTCAAACTAAAAATTAATAACACAATAAAAATTAAAAGTCCGGCAAAAAATGCAATTATCATTGATGTAATCGCCATCGACAAATAAGTTGATAATAAAAAACGGATATTCGCTTTCTTTAAATCCTTCGACAAACCATCAAATTGTGGCACCAGTCTTTCGGAATAGTTTCTGAAAAACTTGTTTGAAATTCTTGCATAGGAACTCGGCTTGTGAATTATTGTTCCCGAACTTTTTTCCTTCATCTTTTTAATTCCAAGTAAAGCTCCCTCGGATAATTCTAATTTTTTTAGAAATTCTTTCTTGTCATCTTTATTAATTGTAATATATTTTTTCTCCTTCGTGGTCGGTGAAACATAACTCATTCTAACGGTTCTTTTATCGGCAATGGGATTTATGGTTTTATTAGATTGCTCGGAAAACTTTTTAATTGGGGACCCCTCTGATAGCAACTCTGGTACTGTGTTATTCAATAATACTAGTTGTTTGGTCAGTGCGTTTAAACTCGAAATATAAAATGTTTGATTGCTCGCATCACTCTGCATACTAATTTGGATTGAGTACATATCTGCAATAATTTTTTTCTCCTGTTCCAGATTTTTTTTCAAATCTTCAAACATTTCGCCCTCCTATTACACTAGTAATTTGTCTATGCAAATCAAAAATAAAAGTTCTTAACTTATTCGCCTCATCCATTTTTTGATTAGCAATAGCCTGTTCCAATTGCAACACTGCATCATTCATAGAATTAACCAGTTGCCCTACAAATTCGATATTCACCATCTTAAAGTTTTAAGAAAATGTTATTTATTAATGTTAGTAGTTTAAATAAAAATTGGGTAAAGTGATTTTTAATTCGCCATTAGTGAAAACCGATATCAAAAAACATGACACAAAAAATATTCAAGAGATGTAACTGTTCTCTTGATGTCAAAAATGGCTCAAGATAAAAATATTTTGTCTTTGTAATTTCATTGACTATATAGTTATATTATCAACCATTGTTTATAAATATTGTTACAATCCTTCTTATTGCACAATCCCATATTTTTTCAAAACACCAGCTTCGTCCTTCGCGTAATCGTTCACAACTCTCTGAATATCTTCGTAAGACAATACTTTGTTTTGAAACAATGTCCATATTAGTTTCGTCCGAATTTCGAATTCTTTTTGTATCTCATCTTTTGAAATTCCGAATTTTTCTGCAATCTTATCGAAAACTCTGCTGTCTTTCGCGTAATAAAATTTATCGTCTGCAGGATTCCATTTGAATGGTGTATTTGTTAATGCTGTTCCGTCCCGTTCGACTTTTACAATTTCAACGATTTCTCTTAGTTTTCTGGTTTCGTGTCCGTTCACAATTGCATGAGTCATAATCGCCATTACGTTTAACCCGTTAACCAGCATTGGACTTAAGCTGATTGGTGGTGTTTCTAGTCTCCGAATAATTGAATCGACTGAATCCCCGTGCATCGTTGAAATTGAAGCGTGTCCGGAAGCCATTCCCTGAAATAGAACCGATGCTTCTTTGCCTCGCACCTCGCCGACAATTACGTAATCAGGATTTTGTCTAAATGAACTTTTAAGTAAACTAAACATATCCACCTCACCGACACCCGCACTCGAAACTCCAGTTCTAACCACCGACGGTAGCCAGTTCTCCCGAGGAAGCATCAATTCCCGAGTGTCCTCAATGGAAACTACTCTGTTCTCTTGCGGAATAAAAAAAGCCAAAGCGTTCAGCATCGTCGTCTTACCCGAAGCTGTTCCGCCGACAATCATTATATTCGACTGATATTGTAATAGAATCCAAAAATAAGCCAGCATCTCCGGACTAAGTGTGTGAAAGCCAAGTAACTGCGTCGGTGTCCACGGTGTTTTGGTAAATTTACGAATGGTGAATGTCGGTCCTTTTGAGCTAATATCCTGAGTGTATGTTGCATTAACTCTTGACCCGTCGGGCAGGCTTCCGTCTAAAATCGGAGATGCATAAGAAATATAACGTCCTGTTTTTTGCGCCAACTTTTCAACAAAATTTGATAGATTGTCCATGTCTCCAAACTTCACATTTGTCTTAATATTTCTAAAAATTCTATGCACAATATATATTGGTTCCCCCATCCCATTACACTCGACATCCTCAATAAAATAGTCTTTCATCATCGCCTCAATTTCGTTCAACCCAATAAAATTTCTATACAAATAATAAAACATCTTTTTATAGGAATCTTGTTCAATCACTAAACCTAACTCTGAAATAATTAGCCTTGCTGTTTTGTCAATATAATCTATCATTCCCTCTTTCGAATTAATATTCCCCGTCATACTTATATTCACAACTTCCCTCATCGCCTGTTCAATACTATTCAAACTTACACTTTCTTCTTTGGACATCATTGGTTCTTCCACGTCGTAAATGACATCTCCAGACTCGGCATTATAATAAATATGAATTGAAACATACGGTGCAATAACCATATACCTTACGTCTATTTTTGTCTTGTCTTCAAATCGTGGAAGCGCTGGCACTCGCGGATTAAGATTTATATCGATATCACCCATTTTAATTCAAAGAAATGTTCATTTATTAATGTTATTAAACCTCATTCAATCCTATTATAATCTCCCCATCTTCATTCTTCCCGTTATTCTCAATTGTAAATCTATATGGCGTCGGTGCAATGTCCAGTTGTTTTGTTCCAAATTTTTCTTCGTCATACTGAATGTCTACAGGATACTTTGACTTTAATTCAACCTCCCACGGATTGCCAGCCCTCGTGGTCACATTTAAGCGCCCTAACGAAATTGGTATATTCTCCTCGCTATACTGAAAACTTGAATCCAAAATCCACGAAATACTGTTCTCCTCCATGTCAATAATAAATATGCCTTCCTTAATCTTCAAATCAATAACGCGCCTGTTTCCCGTGCCTTTATTAATGACATCATAAATTTTGTCGTCAATATTTTTCAGCGCTTCAATTGATTGTTCAATTATTACTTCATCTTTTTTCTCATTTATTTTTGGCAAAGCAGTCGCCAGCACTAAACCAATAATCGCTAAACCAATTAAAGTATAAATCACAGTTTCAACCCAGATTTGTCCCCGTCTTCCCATTGTTCCACGAATCCCGAACCTAACCTCTCTTTTCATAATTATAAAACAAAAATCTTCTTTATATACTTTTTCATAAAGAAGATTTTTCAAAAAAAATAAAAGGCCTAATCGGCCAAAAAAATTAATAATGAAACTTGTTAGCAATCCCTTATAGTTACTGGAGCCATATCATCACAAATCTCCTGTGTGTTTCCCACAGAAACTATTGGAGCAATAGCAACCTCGTCAATATCTGCAGCAAGAGTTACCATATCATCGTCAACAATCGTAAAAGTTTTCTCTTCATTAGCCCCTGGAAGATCTTCAATTTCTACATCCGTATCAGCTACAAGATTTATAGATTCGGTGTTTCCAGCAGAAGAAATTAAAATTTGAATATCTACTAAATTAAAATCTGTAGATCCATGTCCAATCTGAAGCTTCAAATCATCTCCATCTATACAAGTCCATCCCTTATTTTCAATAGTCAATTGACTTACAGCGTCTAAACAAATAGTTGCCTTACTTAATTGATTACTAACCATAGGAATAATAGCTGCCCAAATAATTGTAACAGCAGCGACAGTAATTAAGATTATTAAAACTGTAGCAACAACTGCACTTATACCCCTTTTTTGAATTCCGCGAGAAAAGTGCAGAAATTTTTGATCCATTTTTTTATTATTCATCATTACCTCCTTTCAGTTAAATTTTTAATCAGGATGCTTCCTAATAAAAAATACAAGAAAAACGAGTTTATAAGTATTACTAATATTAAAGAGTAACTCCTGCGTCCATGCAGGTAAAAACTTTATTCGAACTTCCGCCTCTGATGTTTCCAATTAGTGCGGGATAAATAATTATTTTATCTGGCTCCTCACCATTGGACATTTTTAATTCAACAAATGCTTCAATCGCTTGTCCTGCGTCAATTGAAAAATCAAATTTACTTATTTCAGAATTACCACCTTTAAACAACTTAATATCCAGATGACGAATGTCCACATTTCCCCTATTGAGAATTTCTAACTTGTCTCCAACCCTTTCGGCTCTAAAATCTATCGACGAGCATGTTTCCTCGACGGGTTTCCCAAATTTTTCAATTTGTTCACTAATAAAACCGCGTGCCCATAAAAAAATTATAACTGCTAAAACTAAAACCAACAATATCATCAAGACACTTGCTATTACTGGCGAAAGTCCATGTTTGTTTTTGACACCTTTTTTCATATTATTATTTGTTTTCATAATTTATAAATGTAGTTATTTACATTCAATCTTTTGAGATGTATAAGATTTGCAACTTATCTTACCTCCATCCATTATAAATGGTTGAACTTCTATTAATGTTACCGTCTTTAATACTTTGCCATCGGCAAATGTCTTATCGGCAAAATAATAGATTGCACTATATTCTTCACCCGGCATAATAACAGTCCCGTCATTATCAAAAGTATAAAATCCAAAATTGGCGTCATCACGGTCATGAACCCGTAGTATGTATCCGTCTACTTTAAACAAGCCTTTGTTTTTCAGAGTAATATTAAAATATCCTTTATTGGGTGTTTCACCAACTGGCGACTTGATGCATCCGTAATCTTTTATAATAATATTAACTCCACTCGGGCACATTTCAATTTCATCCTCGCTAACATAGAATCTTAGCCAACCATAAACTAAAACTGAAAGCGAAATCGTAATAGAAATTAATAAAACATATCCGACGATATTACTTAGGGCGTTTTTCTTCTTACCCAGCTGCGATAAAGCTTTCATAACCCACCTCCTTTTGTATTATAAAAAGAACTCTTTTATATTCGGAAACCGGGAACTCTATAATCTGTTCTCCAACATCAATCTCAATAGTATCTTTTCCTTCTATTTCTTCAGCGCTGATATATCCTTCTCCTATTTCTGGATCAAAATCATCAACGACTGTTTTAATATCCTCGCAACTACCAGCATAACATATTCTGCTAACTATTATCTCTTGTTTGCCTTTAATCTTTTCTCCATTAACCACAATAAAATCGTCTCTCTCGTTTATCACATTAATGCCAGTAACATTATCTCCGTAAATAATAATAAACTCTGAACCTGGGTCTGTATCTTTAATGCTTTCAGAAAGTAAATCAACAAACTCATTCAAATTTACCCCGTCTTCAAAATCACTATAAATTTCATAATTTATTACTTTTCCTATTTCCCCCTTTACTTCGTCACTAAAATCATAAAAATCCTCTGGTTCTTCATTTACTATCACTTGGTTCGTAGTAATTCCTAAACTAATCACCACCGACACAATTATGACGGATGCAAGAAGAAAAAGTTGCGCCCTTTTGTTTAATGTTTTAAAAGATGTCGAACAGCGTGCACGTTTATCTATCACCATATAATTAAATAATTTTATACTTTTTAAACTTCACTATATTTTTATGTCTGTTAGAAATTAAGTAGGTCCGGCAAGTTGCTTGAATCCACAGTCCAGAGGTTATGGATTATCCTCAGTTCTGCGACCCCTTAAGCATCTAAACCTTAACTTAGGGCTGCTTCGTTCCCGATCTGACCCGATTCATCAAGGCAAGATCAAAAGGGACAAAACCTCAACGTCAAATCAATAACATCGATAGCTTCATCTCACGTCTTGCCTTGCAGTCCGCCATAAAGCCCATTTGCGAATAGCGAGGGGCTAGCTCGCCGACCTGACCTACAATGATTCGTAGCGAGAAAGCTTTAAAAAACTTATTGTTCTACAAAATCTGTGCTCACATCGCATTAAGGAAAACCTTTAGGTTTTTCTTAGGGAAACTCCAGTTTCCCGGCCGAGCTTCTTTGAAGCGACGGTAGCGGAAATTGCGAAGCAACTTTTCGTAGGTATTGCCGAACAAACAAAAACAAATAGTGCTCATATCGCATAATGGTATTGCACCGCTCTGCTAAGGCGGACCCTTCGGGGTACCCCGGTTCGATTCCGGGTGTGAGCGTTTTTGGAATCGAACGGTTCGATACCCGCTTCGCTTCGCTCGGGGGCAGGCTCTTCCGGGTGTGAGCGTTTTTGGAATCGAACGGTTCGATACCCGCTTCGCTTCGCT
>CBDVEE010000019.1:0-8612 GCA_965372925.1 uncultured archaeon | reverse complement strand
GAAAATATTTTTGATGTTTTTGGAATTGATATTCGGGCAGTTATTGACGGGGAAAGGCAGAAGAAGTTGTTTTGAGAGAATCATTATAGATAATATTATAAATCACAGAATATTTTTATTTCCATGAAAAAACTCAACGCAATTCTAAAAGAACTGAAAAAACATTTGCCATTTACATTAACTGCGAGTTTGGCTGCTGGAGCTTTGGTGGCTATTCTGTATTTGGTTAATCGGGAGTATTTTGTTGGTGTGGTTTCTGGGTTGTTTGGGATTATGCACCCTGCTCATGTTTTGGTTTCAGCTATGGCTACGGCGGCGATTTATTGGAAGTATAATAAGTCTGTCGTTAAAACGATTTTGATTGGGATTGGCGGGGCGATTTTGATTGGAAGTTTAAGTGATATTTTATTTCCGTGGGTTTTTGGGAATTTGTTTTCTTTGCACACACATCTTCATTTGCCTATTATTGAGAAACCGATTTTGATTATTGGAGTTGCACTGATTGGTTCTATTGCTGGAATATCTGTGGGCTTGTTTAGATTTAGCCATTCAATCCATGTGTTTTTGTCAATTTTCGCAAGCTTGTTTTACTTGTTAGCATTTAGTATTGAGATGAATGCGGTCACTATTTTACTAATTTCAGTTTTGGTATTTTTGGCTGTTTATATTCCGTGTTGCATTAGTGATATTGTTTTTCCAATGTTGTTTGTTGAGAAAGTGAAAAGTGAGAACGCAAATAAACTTTTATAAACTCATTAATTTTTAAATTCTTATGGCTATGTGTTATTCTCATTCAAGACTAAGTACTTTTGAACAGTGCCCGTTTAAATTTAAATTAAGATATATTGATAAGGTTACTCCTGAAATTGAGAATTTTATTGAAGCGTTTTTGGGAAGCGTTGTGCATAATACTTTGGAGTGGCTCTATCTTCAGGTAAAAGAAAACAATGTTCCAGAGTTGGATGATGTTGTTTTACGTTACGCATCTGAGTGGCATGAAAACTATACGCCTGATATTAATATTGTAAAGTTCGGGACGACTTCTAAGGACTATTATAACAAGGGAATCAAATTTCTCATTGATTATTATATGAAGCATAAACCTTTTGAGGATGGAACTCTAGATGTTGAGAAAAGGGTAGTTGTTAATTTGGAAGATTATGAAATTCAGGGATATATTGACAGATTGGTTTTTAATTCCGAGAAAGATGAGTATGAAATTCACGATTATAAAACTGCAAAGAATCTTCCTAGTCAAGACAAAGTAGATACAGATAGGCAGTTGGCATTGTATTCGATTGCGATTAAAGAGGAGTTTGGAAAAGATGTCAAGTTGGTTTGGCACTATCTGGCACATAATAAAAAAATAACATCGAGGAGGACGGATGAGCAGTTGGAGGATTTGAAGGAGGAGATTTTAGAACTTATTAAAAAGATTGAATCCACGACGGAGTTTCCTGTAAAAAAATCTGTTTTGTGCGGTTGGTGTGGATATAAAAATATGTGTTCTGAGATGAATTGTAAATGTTGTTGAGGAAAACTTAATCATAATAATATTTATATCCCAGAAAACTATCTGTTTTTATGGTCAAAACATCTTTAGAAAAAACTTTTTCAAAAAAATTTAAGGTAATTGATTTAAAATTGAAAACGTCGTTTGTTTTAATTAGGCAAGATGTTGATGAGATGCAAACGGTAGTTGAAGCAAT
The DNA here is from genome assembly GCA_965372925.1 of uncultured archaeon. Taxonomy (GTDB): domain Archaea; phylum Nanobdellota; class Nanobdellia; order Pacearchaeales; family GW2011-AR1; genus JAGVXH01. The sequence continues at coordinate 6,903 of CBDVEE010000019.1, read as the reverse complement.
GCGGAAGTATTTGAAGAAAAAAGATGAACAATATTCTTACGCGAAAAAGGAAGATAATAAGTTGCGAGACAAATTTCGGAAAGATATTGATGAGTTTGCTCAAAAAATTAGTCAGTTAAAACTTGCACTATCTGCTGTTCAAAATTTAAAAAAAGAAGTGGTAATAAAAAAAGACCTCGCCCAAATTGAAGACAGAATTAAGATTTCGTTTAAGAACGAAATTGATAATTATAAAAGTCAGGTTAAAAGTTTAAGACTTGACCTGAGAGAAGCGGATAAAAGAATAACTGCGATAGAAAAAGGATATGTTCAGAGAAAGAAGAAAAAGTGGTTTTTTAGGAAAATTAATCTTTAGGAACATAAATTCCATCCCGACCAACTACACAATTCCTACCACTCCTTTTGGCCTCATATAAAAATCCATCAACTCTACCAATAAGACTTTTAACAGAATCTTTTTTCATAGCTTGATCTACTCCAAGGCTAATGGTAATTGGCGAATTTTTTTCACCACCATATTTTATTGAAGAACTATTAATAATATTATTCAATTTATATGATAGAGATAAAGCATCATTTTTTTCCGTAGCAGGAAGAATAATTGCAAATTCTTCTCCTCCATATCTACAAGGACTATCCAATTTACGGGCTCTTTTTCTTAAAATGCTACCCATCTCTCTAAGAACTCCATCTCCTGCAGGATGTCCATAGTTATCATTAACTCTTTTAAAATGATCAATATCAATCATTATTAAAGAGGTCTTTTCTTTATGTCTTTTTACTCTTGCAATTGTTTTATCTATAATGATATCAAAAAAATTTCTATTATACAATCCAGTAAGTGTATCGGTTATAGAAACTTCTTTCAGTTTATCAGTATATTCTCTTATTTCAAGCATAGTATATTTCATTTCTCTACATAAAATTTTTATTGTGCTACTATCTTTTGCAACTTCGTCCATCACATCAGTATACATATCCATTCTTTTTTCGGAATCTACCACACTTATTCCAATATCTTTTATAACATCAGCCCAGCTGCCATTATGTTTTTCTACAATAGAATCTAAATCATTTGCCATATATTTAATGCAATATTCAAGTTTATAAATCTTTCTACTTTCATTACTATTGCGAGACAACATATATTTACTTTAATCACGATAAAATTTATAAGCTCATCTTTCGATTTTCTGTCAGGAGGAATTAAAATGTGGTCACTATATGAAAAAACAGAGAATTTTGATTCAATTAATCCTTTTGACAGCGACGGTAAAAAACTTAAACCTTTAAAATTCTCAAACGGGAAAACTCAAGCCGATGTGGTCAAGGAAATTCTTGATGCAATCAAAAATGGTAATAAATTAATTTTTATTAAAGGTTCGTGCGGTTCGGGAAAATCGGCTATTGCTCTGAATCTCGCAAGACATTTTAAAAAAACATCAATTATTGTTCCAATTAAATCTCTTCAGGAGCAATACGAAAAAGATTATACTCAGAAAAAATTTATTTTGAAGCAAGATAAAAAACTTTTAAAAATTGCGGTTGTTAAGGGTAGGAACAATTTTCGGTGTCCGTTTAGTGGCGAACGAGCTGATGATTCTGAACTTCCTTGTACAATAGAACTTCGGGAAAAAAATACGGAGCAACTTTTGAAATATGTAGATTTGAATTTTGAGGTTGATAGGGAGAATTTTTCGACGGCATCTGATGTTAGACGAATGAATATTGCACCGGCCTGTCCTTATTGGGCACCGATTATGCCGGCAGAGATTAATCCAAAGGGGTTGCCCAATGTTCAGAAAAAAAAATACAATGCAATTTGTGGAAAGGAATTTGCTCTTTTCCAAAGGAAAAAAGGTTGCGGATATTACGACCAATATGAGGCATATTCTGATGCGGATGTTATAATTTTCAACTCAATGAAATACCAAATCGAGACGATGATGGGCAGAAAGCCAAAGACGGATTTAGATATTATTGACGAGTGCGACGAATTTCTGGATTCATTTTCAAGTGAGCGAAAACTTAATTTAAATCGACTTCAATCTTCTTTGTCAAATCTTATGCCGAAAGAGCAAGACAAACGAACAATAGTTAAGGAACTAATTCACGAAATTAATAATATTTTATTTTCGCCTCCGTTGACTGATATCCAAAAACTAAACGAATCACCAATTTCAAAAATGCTGGAAATAGCAATAGAAAATCCTAATCTTGCCGAGGAGGAGGAGCTTAATTATTATAATACGCTTGTGGAGATTGCTCGTTCATTTGAAAATCTTTTGGATGAAACTTATATTTCGATTAACAAGATTACGGACGATTCGCAGAAGAATTTGTTTTCTAAAAATGCCGAAGACACGGTTGTGGTAAATATAGTTTCAATTAATCTTGCACAAAAACTTAAGGAGTTGATTGAGCAGAATAATATTTTGGTTATGATGTCGGGCACGCTTCATTCTGAGCAGGTACTGAAAGATATTTTTGGATTAGAGAATTTCAAAGTTATTGAAGCTGAGATTCAGAAGCCTGGCGATATTAGAAAACATCAAACGGGACTTGAGCGAAATTGCTCATTTGCGAATTTTAAAAATGGGACGATTAGTCGAAACATGTATTTGAAAATAATAGATATGTGTATGGCGAATGCTGAGCCTCCGACGCTGGTTCATGTTAGTGCATTCAAAGATTTGCCGACCGAAGAAGAAAACGTAAAGCTAAAACTTGACAATGTGATTACGCAAGAAAAACTAAGGGCACTTCAATCTAAGGGGAATAGTGCGGTAGATGATTTTGTAAATGGTGAGGAGGATGTTTTATTTACGACGAAATGTTCGCGAGGTGTAGATTTTGCCGGCGACAAATGCAATTCAGTTGTCATCACAAAATTTCCTTATCCAAATGTGCAAGGACTTTTTTGGAAAATTTTAAAGCAGGAACATCCTGAAAAATTTATGACATTTTATGTGGATAAAGCAAGACGGGAGTTGGTTCAAAAAATTGCAAGAGGCGTCAGATTTAAAGGCGACAAAGTTGGTTTGTGGAGTCCGGATATTAGGGTTTTGAATGCTAATTTAGATTAGGTTCAATACGCCCACACTCGGAGTCGAACCGAGGCACCCCGAAGGGTCAAGAGTTCCAGTCTTGTGCAATACCTGCGAAAAGTTGCTTTGCAATTTCCGCTACCTTCGCTTCGAAGAAGCTCGGCTGGAAAACTAAAGTTTTCCTAAGAAAAACCTGAAGGTTTTCCTTAATGAGACATGGGCTAAAACATAGTTACGCCCACACGAGGAATCGAACCTCGACGCCCCGAAAGGCCATGAGTTCCAGTCATGTGCAATACCATTATGCGATATAGGCAATATATAATAACGGAAAGAACGCTTTTTAAAATTAAGGATTAGTCCTAATCAACCATCTCAATCTTAATCTTAACGGTTCGTGGAATATTAATTCTCATTATATTGTGAAGAATTTTATCATTTGCAGGTAAATCAATAATTCGTTTGTGGATTCGCATTTCGTATCTATCAAAAGTAGCTGTCCCGTTGCCACAAGGAGATTTCCGAGTAGTTACTTTCAATCTTTTCGTTGGTAATGGAATCGGTCCTGAAATCGGCATTCCTGCTCCGCTGGCAATTGTTTTTATTCTATCAATAACTTCATTCAGTTTATCAATTTCCACACTTTGTAATTTAATCCTTACTGTAGCCATAAATTAATCACAAAAATTATACTTTTAAACCTTACTGTCTTTTAATTTCAATGCAAATCAAATCAATCATTTTGGCAATATTATTTGTCACATCGGGTGTATTTTATTACAATATTACAGGCGAAGCAACTAAATCTGAGATTGGTCAAGTTTTGGAAATTGTGGACGGTGATACGGTGAAATTGGCTAATGGGCAGACCCTTAGATTGCTCGGGATTAATACGCCCGAAAAATCGATGTCGTTTAGCGAGGAAGCAACAGAATTTCTCAGAAAACAAATCCAGAATAAATCAATTAAGATTGAATCTTACGGCGTGGGAAAATACGGCAGAACTCTTGCATATATATTTTTAGATAACAGAAATATCAATAAAGAAATTTTATCAGAAGGTCTCGGCACATTATATTATTATGAGAAAGACAATTATTATGCCGAGTTAAAACAAGCCGAAGAATTTGCAAGATTGAATCAGAGAGGGTTATGGAAAAAATCGCCAGATACGAATTGTATTAAATTAATTGAGTTAAAAACCGACGAGCCTGAGAAACTTGTTCTGCAAAATAATTGTGATAAGGAAATCCGAATTGTATTCAAAGATGACGCAACTCATATTTATTACGCGACGATTAATTCAAATTCTCAATTCATTAAAGAGTTTTCGCACATCTGGAACAATGCTGGTGATTCAATTTATATTCACGACACAAAAGGTTTATTAATATTTTATCGCTATTGATTTATGTTAATCGATATCACGACCAATGCGTTTATGCAATTTATTCAAAATTCGACTTTGACAACTTTTTCAAAATTTATCGCGATAGTATTTGATACGATAACTCTAACATTAATTTCACTAGCTATTGCGGTTTATCTTTATTTCAAAATATCAAAAAGAAAGGGTATTTTTCTTGCTTCCGTTACTATAGTTACTGGTATACTAATAAAACTTTTAAAGGAAATTTTCCAACGAGCTCGTCCGTTAAACGCTCTAATTCAGGAGTCGGGTTTTTCGTTTCCAAGTGGACACACAACAACAACGGTTGTTTTCCTTGGATTAATTATCTATTTGTTCGCAAGTAAAAAACATAAACTTGAGGCGATTTTGATAGCAACTTTAATTGTTTTTCTTGTGGGATTTACAAGAATATATCTTCAGGTTCACTGGCTGACGGATATTGTTGGAGGAGTGTTTGTTGGCGGGATAATTTTGGTGTTGAGTATAATAATTTATAAAAGAGTGGGCTGCACACGCCGCGTGTGAACAGCCCAATCATCTCAGCCAAGTGAGATGACTATGATAGTATATGATATAGAAAAGGATACTTAAATTTAATCATGTAACTTTTTATATCCAAGCCAAATTAAAATCACCAAAGAAATTCCAAGAACGAGTGTTCTCCAGATATCCGACAAATTACCCCAATATCTTATTGTTCCATAAACAACCATAATTACACCACCGCCCATTAGTCCGCTTGAAACAGCTTCGATAGCCAAAAAGAATCCAATAATAAAAACACTAATCCCAATAATCAAATTAGCGAAAAAAACATTCCTTTCATAAGCATCTCTTACACCTTCATATTCCCCTCTGCATGTCCAGTCTCTGTCGCAATAGTTATTTATCCTGATAGTGCCATCAATTGATTTTGGCTCTTGAAACTCATCTTCATAACTTGTCCATTTTCCACCGATAGCTTCACATTCCGTCGGGGAATTTATTTTTATGTAATCATTTTTATCACAATAATCATCATATTCCGGAGCAGGATATATGGATTGAATCGCATAAACAAAAAAGAAAACAGAAATTAGAGCAATTGCGATGCTCAAAATTACAGCCTTCATCAGCCAACTTTTTTTCTTAACCATAATAAATACAATACTTTTATCTTTTTAATTCTTTCTAATCAAATAAATTCCAGTTCCATTTTTAACCTTGACTCCAAAATCAATTCCGACATCTTCTCCTTTCTTTGCGACCTTTACTCTTTCCCCTTTTAATTCAATAGTTCTAACGACGGTTTTTTTGATTGCTTCGTCATTTCTAATTAGATAAACCTCGTCGCCAACTTTTAATTGTCCTGTATTTATTTTAACCGATGTCGCTCTAACTTTAGGCCAATATTTATACACTTTCCCGACGAATTCTTTTCGCTCGCTCTGTTCTCCGTTGTCATTAAATGAAAAGTCGTCCGCCGTTGGCATTTTCAAATAAAACCCAGAACTGAATCCTCGATTATATACTTTCTTTAGTTTCTCGAGTCCAGCCAGAATTTCAGCTTTGTTTAATTTTTTGTCCAACGCTTTTCGATATTCTGATACAATTGTGTAAATGTATTCCGGACTTCGGTTCCGTCCTTCAATTTTAAAACTTGTAATTTCTGCCCTTTTCATTTTTTCAATAAATGGTAGGGTGCATAAATCTTTGGCAGACATGACCCGGCTATTTTCTAATTTTAATTTATTTCCTGCGCCATCTTCAATGTTCCAAGACCAGCGACAGAGTTGCGCGCATTTTCCCCGATTTGCCGAAAGTCCGTGGGTATACTGCGACATGAAACATCGACCTGAGATTGCAACGCACATCGCTCCGTGACAGAAACATTCGACTTTTATATTTTTTGAGATTTTTTTAATTTGTTTCAAATTTAATTCTCTTGCCAAAATAATTCTTTCTGCTCCAAGTTTTTTATAAAATTTTGCAGCAGTTGAATTTGAAATCGATGCCTGGGTGGAAACATGGAATGGTATTTTATATTTTCGGCACAATTCAATCACTGACATATCCCAGCAGATAATTGCATCGGCTATACCTTTTGCTTTTTTAATAATTTGTTCAACTTTTTTTAGTTCATTATCATACATTACAATGTTTAAAGTCAAATACATTTTGATGTTCCTGCTCGACGAATTACATATCTTTCGAATTTTTTTAAAATCACGAATGCTGAAATTTTTTGCTGAGTCTCTCATGTTAAATCCTTTAACTCCAAAATAAATCGCGTCGGCTCCGGCTTCAATTGCTGTATGTAAATTTCTGAAATCTCCGGCAGGTGCTAGGAGTTCGTATTTTTGTTTCATAAGATAATAATATGAAAACATATTTTAAAGATATTGTTTTGTTAATTGTCTTAATTCTAAAGTTACAAAAGTTTATAAAGATTAAAATCATAAAATA
>CBDVEE010000018.1:0-9215 GCA_965372925.1 uncultured archaeon | reverse complement strand
CATTCGCTTCATTAAACGGAACCCTAAAAACCCTCAGAACATCCTTCAAAACTGCCTTCGCCGACATCGTCCCGAAAGTCCCAATCAGAGAAACTTTTTCCTTTCCATATTTTTTCTTAACATAATTCAAAACAATATTCTTATCTCCGAAATCAATATCAAAATCAGGCAACGAAATTCTGTCCGGATTTAAAAACCTTTCAAATAATAATCCCAATTCTAATGGGTCTAACTGAGTAATTCCTAATAAATACGCAACAATCGAACCCGCCCCAGAACCCCGTCCCGGTCCAATCTGACAAAACTTTTTAGCCTCTCTAATAAAATCAGCGACGATAAGAAAATAAGCCTCAAAACCCATCTTCCCAATAACCGACAACTCGAAATTCATTCTCTCGACCGCCTCATTATAATTATCCCTATCCCCATAAATCTTATCGACACTCGCTTTACATAATTCATACAAATAGTCCTTATGAGTCATCCCATCTGGCGACTCAAAAATAGGAAAAATTGTCTCACCCATTTCCAACTCAACATTACACCTCTCTGCAATCTCCGTCGATAAATCAACATACTCCGGATTATCCGGGAACATCTCACGAACCTCTTCCTCACTCTTCACCCAATACCCCGACCCATCAAACTAAAACCTCCTTTCCTCATTCATATTCCCATTCGTCTGAATCGCCAACATAACCTCATGCGAATAAGCATCTTCCTCTTTCAAGAAGTGCGAATCACAACTGGCGACAATTTTCAAACCCATCTCCTCGGCTACCCTTTTATAAAAATCTGCTACAATTTTCTCTCCCGGAATCCCGTGATTTTGCACCTCTAAATAAAAATCTTCCTTCCCAAAAATATCAATATAATCCCCAATCAATTTCCTCGCTCTCTCTTCATCGCCCCCAATAACCGCCTGCGCAATATCATTAGTAATACAAGCACTCATACAAATCAACCCCCCAGAATACTTCCGCAATGTCGCCATATCAATTCTTGGACGATAATAAAAACCCCGCCCATTCGCTTCCGAAACCAGCCTTATCAAATTCTTATGCCCATCCATATCCTTCGCCAATAAAACCAAATGAAAATTCTTATCATCTTTATTTTTACTCTCCATATCCTGCGTGACATAAGCCTCAAATCCAAAAATCAACTTAACCCCTGCCTTCTTCGCCAATTCATACTTCTTAATCATCGCCCCCATATTCCCATGCTCTGTAATCGCAACCGCATCCTGCCCCATTTCTTTAACCCGCTCAAACAACTCAGAAATCTTCGTCGCCCCATCCAAAAGCGAATACTCCGTATGTAAATGTAAATGCACAAATCCCATGCTTTAAAAAAAATCATCCTCCTTTAAAAAAATTTAGATACTACTTAATCATAGATCAACCATCACCTACTTCCTTCTAAATCTCTTCCAAACATACCATCCAGCAAATAATGCGACAGCCCACGGAATCACCCCAAAAATAAAACTCAACAAACCATTAAGGCTCTCAATAAAATTCCTAATTAAAGAAGACAACTTAACAAAAGCAATATTAATCCACTCAGATCTCTCCTCGTTCATACTAAAACTAATACTTGAATAGTCAATTCTATTATTAATATTCCTCAAAGAATCTTCAAGATATTTTATCCGCCTCTCCTGAGTAAAAATCCTATCATTCAAATCAATCTGATCACTAACAGCGTCCGCATTATTATACATCTCTAAATATCTTGAAAGTCGCTCCTTCTCCACGCCAATCTCAATCTCGATATTATCATAGTTACCAGTAACATCCGCCATGTTTTCATTAAAAGATTGAACCTCTCCAATCTCCTTCAACTGAGTAACCACAGAATTGTATTTCTCTGTATCAACTTTTAACTGATAATACCCAGAATAATAAGACTTCCACCCTTCACCATTCCGATTCACCCTTTCATTCAACAAAAAAGCCCCAGAAGAAATAATAACATTCTTCAATCTCTCCTCACTATACAAAAACTCTCCTCTCTTAATCTCAGTAGATAGACTCGAACTCTTAATAATCTTCCTATCCTCAATCTCCGGCGCAAAATTACCATCATTAGACACAGGATAATCTGCCCTATCAGAAGACATTTCATCATATCCACCACCAAAAGATTGCCCAGCACTCTTCATACTATCAAGACTATTACTAACAATTCCACCACCCTCGGAAAAAAGCAAAAACGCAACCAACACCAAAACAATTATCAGCCAATTTTTCTTAATCTTTGATAACTGCTCTTTAATCTCCATGCATCACTTAAAACAAATCTCTATATAAGCTTTTCTCAATCTTTTCCTTAAAGACACAACTGCTCTTCTTTCCCAAAAATCGACTCAATATAATCCTGTGTCAATTCCAACTCTTCCCTCGTATAAGACGAAATATTATACTCTTCCGCCAACTTCATCGCAGGTTTCAAATACTTCTTAATCGACCCCTCGCTAATTGTAAAAATAATCTTACCCCCACACTTCAAACAACTCCCCTTCAACGGAGGACGACGAAATTTCTCATTACAATTTGCACACCTAAACTTCTGCTTCCCAAACTTTCTCAAATTCCCACAAATATCTCTAATAAAATGCCTCTCTAAAATCAACCTTGCAACATCATCCGTATCAACCGCCCGAATCTTCTTAACCAACTCCATCTGTCCATCCACTTTTTCTTTCATCGTCGGCAAAATTTTATACGCTCCATTTGTATTCCCTAAATTAATATCACTCGTATCATGAGTCCACCCCATCCCAACAAACGGCTCAGCCCCTCGTCTTAATCTATCCCCAATCAGCTCAATCCCCCGCTTCCCATTCCTCGTTCCCTTAAATCCCAAATTCCCAATCCCAAATTCCTCACTCCGTACCTCGCTAGAATGTCCACCCCTCTCTGCCAACTTATACAACTCCAACGGATAACTCGAACAAGTTTCAAAACTTAAAATCTGATCATCAACTTCGCCTGCCCGAATCCTTGCATTTAAAATCAACGGAGCATCTTGCGACCCACCACGATGACTAGGCAAAAACTTCCTCGAAAAATTAATCAGCACGTCCATCAACATCATAACCGCCATCTCATCACCATCACAATCACGTCTCACCGCCGCGTGCATATAAGGCGAAGCCAGAATGCCCTGCATTTTACTAAACCCAATAATTCTACCAACAACCCCCGCGCAATTATGCGGCGCCATACAAACAATCAACTGCCCAACCAAATCCCCTTTATTTTTCAAATTATAAAACTTCGGCAACTTGTAAAATCTCTCCAATTCCTCATCAATAAAATTAGCAATACTAAAAAACACATCATCTGCCTTTTCATCCTTCGTCTCGGGACAACTGGGTAAAACAACGTCGTGTGGCTTCAACTCTAAAATCTGGCTATCCTCAATTAAATCCTTTCCATCAACATCTTTATCATATCCCAACACTCTTAATTTCTCAACACTCACCCGAATCTCAAACGGCTTAAAATGCGTCAACGGAATCTCTGTCCCATCATACCTAATCGTCCCATCCTTATTCACCGACAAATTAAACTTCGCCCTTAATATCCCCTTCGCTAAATTCTCAACATCTCGGTCACCACTATTTGTCTTATTAATTCCCTTAACTAATGGAGGCACTTCAAAATCCTTAAACCCCAATCTTCTAACCGCATCTTCAAAAAAATGTCTACTATCAATCCTTCTATTTGAAAACTTGAAACAACTCTTATGTAATTTACAACATTCCTTCTTAACCTCGTGACACTCTCTGCAAAAATAAAACTTCTTCGTCCTCGCCCCACACTTTTCACACGTAGGATAAATAGTTTCATTCCCGCATTCACATCTATAAATCGGATAGTCTGCTTTAATAAATCCAACCTTTACCGCCTCCTGAATACTTCTTAATCGCCCACCCTGATCAGAAACCGGAAATAGCACATTCGGACTCCCAACTAAATTCCTCAACTTAGCCTTTTCTGGCCGCCCCATTCTTGCGCCAATAAAACTTCCCGCCTTATCTTTTATCTTAAACTCGCACCTTTCATTCACAAATTTCAACACACTCCGCTCATCAAGAGACTGCCCCAACCGATTGGGTCTGCCCCAACCCGATGGGTCTGCCCCAACCTGTTTCTCCTTTTTATTTGTGAGGGTATTTCCTTTATATTTGTGAGGGTATTTATTTTGAATATGTAAGGGTACCTCATCGACCTTAATTTTCAAAACCTCTCCATTATACATCTCTTTAATTCCCAAATTAACCAAAAGGGTCTTAGCATCTCCGTCAATAACCACATTATCCATCACAACTGAATGCTCGACACCTAAAATCTCCAACGCCCTTTTTGCTTTTCCAAATTTCTCACGAACCAAACTCTCCCACGGCAAAACCAACTTCCCACTCCGCCAAACCGCCCCATTCATCCACTTAATTAAATTATTAAAATCCTCATTAGAAATCTGTGTCCAATAAAAAATAAACTTCGGATGTAATGCAACCCCAAATTTCCCACTTAACTCCATCGCTTTATCTAAACTAATATCTTCTCTATTCTTAGTTTGTAGTCCGCCTCTTGGTTTGTAGTTGGTAGTCTTTAGTTTGTAGTCCCCCTCTCTACTACTCAGGGTCTGCCCCAACCAATTTTTATTTTGAATATGTGAGGGTAGGGTCTGCCCCAACCAATTTTTGTTTTGAATTTGTGAGGGTGCTCCCAATTCGGGACCAGCAGGGTCATGCCCGTTTGGGGCATTACTACTCACTGTTTCCTCAAGTTCCGCTCGCCACCATTCTTCAACATAGCCTGGCTTCACCAAATCCGCATTTCTATCAATCACATCTCCCAACGGAAACAAAATGTCACCAAGATAAATAATCTCATCAACATCTTTATACAACCTCTTTGCCTCCTCAAAATCATTTAATTTTTTAACCGAACCATCTTTCAATTTAACAATCGGACCGTCGATAGAATCGCAAGATGTAATAACGCACCCCTTAGTCGGTCTCTCAATTTTTAACTGCGTCCCATGAGACAAAAACCCATTAGAAATTCCCATAGTCGCAGGATGAATAGATACCGCACTAAATCCAGCCGTCCGACTCCGACCATACCTAAATCTAAAACCTCCGCTTCGAGAAGGATGCCCATAAACCGGACGCCCCGCAACTAAGTCTTTAATATAAGTCGCTATAATTTTATCATCTCCATACTCTCTCTTTTTATGTAAAGTCAAATAATCATTCAACCAATCAAACCCGCTACACTTCAACCCATTATCTTTACACGACTTCAAACGACCAAGTGCTTTCCCTGCTTTCTGCGCCAATCCCTCTGAAAAAGTCAAACACATTCCCCCTCTAATGAAATTCGTTTCGACCCTCGCTAAATCCTTATAATTCGAAACTTCCCTCTTGCTCGTTGGATCTCCATCAATCTGAATAGGTAAATGCGAAGCTAAAAACTCCATCTCCTCCTCGGTAGGGAAATACTGTAAATTAGAAATTCTCTCATGAAAATCTGTATTCTCAATAACATATCTCTTTATCTCCTCCTCGCTCGCATCATATTTCGCATAACCAAAACACTCTCGCAAATAATCAATAAGCATTAAAACAAGACAAACTGAAGTTGTTCCTGCAGAACGAATTGGTCCACTAAAACTCACGATAAAATAATCTTTTCCGTTTCTCGTTTTTCCTAATTTCAAACCAGTGTAACCCTCAATCGGAGAAGCCACAACGCCAAGCGTTATATACGCAAAACCAACTCTGATACCAGCATCAATCGCCTCTATTTTATTTTTAAATTTGCAAAACTTTTCCTCTGCAATTTCTCGCGCAATCACAAAACTAACCGTCGTATCCAACTGCCCGTATTGCTTCTCTAATTCCAAAAGTCTATTCGAAATTTTTTTAGTGGACAAATTAAGATAAATAGTTTTAATTAAACTGACCGACTTTTCCGCCATAGTCATAGCCAACGGAATTTCAACATTATCAACCGGATCTAAACCTTTCGCCTTCGCTAAATTCGCAACTTTATATTCCTCATCAACCTTATTTTTTAAATCCTCAAAATATTTTTTCATCTCTTATCCTCCAGTTTACAAACCAAATCACCACCTTCCATCCACTTAATCTCATCTTCACCACTAAAATCAACAATCTTAATTTCCCTTGTCTTTAAATTAAACAACGGCACTTTGCATGGTTCAGGTATATTCCCAACCTTCTCCTCAAATGGCGTCATTGACTGCCAACACGAACTTGCAACCATTAAAATATTATTATAATAATCTATCTCTGCCCTATGCTGATCTGCTGTCGCAATAATATCAGGAATAATATCAATCACCATTGGGTCTTTATCTTTACACGGAATATAATCCATTAATCCATGGACTGGTGCAAGATGTCTTCGCTTCAACATTTCCTTTACAATCTTCGTCGGCGACCTGTGCCCATATTTCATCCGAATCTCTGACATCTCATCAATAAAACGATTAATACTCGCTCCATGATACATTAAAATTTTAAAACCTCCACGAATCTCGACCATAGCAGGATTCGGAACCAAGTATAAATTTTCCATCTGATACAAATCGGGTGCCCACTTCTCAGGAATTATAGACTGCGGCTCACCAACCCAAACAGCATCATGCTGCCCCGGACACATCACAATTTGAATATCTCCACGAATCTTCCTCAAGATTTCTCCAAGCTTCCGATACTGGTCCTTACAATTTTTAATATTCAAAAACTCCTCCTGTCCTAAAGAAATACCAACCCCATCTATATTATCCCCAGTTAAAAATAAATACTTAACTTTTTTTGCAATCGACTTTTGCCTTTCATCTCCCACCTCTCCATTCAACCATGCCACAAATTTCAAAAAACTCTTCTCCAAAAACCTTTTAGATCCAACATGAAAATCCCCAGAAAATGCAACATACTCATCAAAATCACTATATTTTTCCTTATCTAAACTAGCATCCGGATAAATAATATCACTCGCAAATAACATCTTGCTCGACCCTGAAACTCTAAACGCCACAATATCATCCAACAACAATTCTTTAGCTCGTCTAAATAAATCACCATTTTCTTTATTCACTAAAACAATCGATGCCCCCGTCAAATCTTCAATTTCAATTAATAAATTTTTATTTTTCGTTATTCGTTTTTTAGAAATTATAGCAATAATTGTCCAAACCCCGCTATTAATCCCAATCCTCCGAATCGAACTCAAATTCTCAAAATCCCTCTCTTTCAATATATTTTTTAATGTTTCGTATCTCACTCTAAAATATTCAACAAAATCTGCAACACTAATTTTTTTCGAAGAAAAAGTTAAGCCCGACAATAACTTGACATTATCTTTTTTACTTTCTTTATAATCACTTATTTCCTTTTGTTCTTTTCCCCATACTCTACTATACTCGTCAAACAACTTTCGCGTAATTATTTTTTCCTTAATTTTTAACTCAGATAAATTTTCAACAATTTCACACACTTTATTTTTTTCCAACTCTGATAAAAATTCCAACATATCTTTATCTAAAAGAAACCCTTTACTTATACATAATTTTAATATTTCATTTACCATCTTCAAAATTGAGAGACTACAAACTTTAGAGTTTTGCTCTCAGGTTTTTATTTTATTTATTATAGAGTAAAACTCTTTTCGGACCATTTCTAATGGTACTTTAGAGTTTTGCTCTCAGGTTTTTATTTTATTTATTATAGAGTAAAACTCTTTTCGGACCATTTCTAATGGTACTTTAGAGTTTTGCTCTCATGTTTTTATTTTATTTATTATAAAGCTAAACTCTTTTCGAACCATTTTTAATAGTACTTTAGAGTTTTGCCCTCAGTATTTTATTTTTAAATATTCAACGAATCAATAATAATCGCTTCAGCTCTATCAATTAAATTTAACGGAATAGATAAATTAATTTCCCGCGTCCTTCCATGTCTACCTTTTGAAATAATTTTAGCATTAATTAAACCCAACATGTCAATTTCAGCCAAAATATCTGAAATTCTTCTTTGCGTTAACACATCAGTCTTTATCTGATTACAAATTTCCTGATAATAACTATAAACATCTCCTGTATAAAATCTCTCTAAATTTCCCTCTTTAGCTTTTTTAGTTAATTGTATAATAGAATATAAAACTAATTGAAATTGCTTCGGCTCACCCTCAATAATATCTAAAATTTTATCTTTTTCCATTTTCATATTCGCTAAATCAATATATTCCTCACTAATTTTTAATTCTTTTTCACGCTCAGATAATTCCCCAGCAATTCTTAACAAATCCAAAGCTCTCCTCGCATCTCCATGTTCTCTTGCAGCATAAGCCGCACATTTTGCAACAACGCCATTAGAAACAACATTATTCTTAAACGCCTTCTCACAACGCTCATTTAAAATATCTTGTAATTGAATTGCATTATAAGGATGAAAAACAAATTCTTCTTCTCCTAAACTCGACCTTACCCTTGGATCAATATGCTCTAAAAAAGTCACCTCATTAGAAATTCCAATTAATGATATCTGTGCTTGACTTAATTCTTGATTTAATCGTGTAAATGAATATAAAAAACTATCATCTACTTTCTTAATCATCTGATCAATCTCATCAAAAATAAAAACCACTAACTGTTTCTTTTTATCAATCAACTCAATAAATTTTAACCAAACCTGATCTGTAGGTAACCCCGTCGGAGGAATGTATCCACCTAACTGTTTAATTAACGCCGCCAAAACCCTATATTCTGTATCAGCAACTTTCTTCAACTTACAATTTAAATATTTAAATTTAACTTCAACTCCTAATTCATCAGCTTTTTTAATTAACTCATCTTGAACATATTGAACAGATAAAGTTTTTCCCGTACCTGTCTTTCCATAAAGAAATAAATTACTCGGTCTTTCATTTCTTAATATAGGTGCTAAAATAGAGGCGATTGTTTTAATTTGTTTATCACGATGTGGAATAGATTCCGGAGTATAACGAACCTGTAAAACACTTTTGTTTTTAAATAAACTATTATTCACAGCAGAATTAAAAATATCATTAAGTTCAACTCCCATTTTTCACCATAAAATAATTTAATATCAAACCTATTTAAATCTTCATATACTCGAATATATATACCAACACCTCTATTTCTTATGG
>CBDVEE010000017.1:0-9629 GCA_965372925.1 uncultured archaeon | reverse complement strand
GACAAAAAAGTTTTAACAATTGGAATAGCACTTCTAATGGTCGCTGTTGTAACCGCTACGGCAATATTATTTATTTTTCCATATCAACCAGACAATCCTCCACAAGCAGATAATACTGGCTCAACACCTCAGGGAATTCAAGAAGTAGTCCGTGCGAATAATCAATTTGCGTTTGATTTGTATTCGGAATTAAATAAAGCAGAAGATAGTAATATTTTCTATTCTCCTTATAGTATTTCTGC
Organism: uncultured archaeon; assembly: GCA_965372925.1. Classification (GTDB taxonomy): domain Archaea; phylum Nanobdellota; class Nanobdellia; order Pacearchaeales; family GW2011-AR1; genus JAGVXH01. Next base: position 9,387 of record CBDVEE010000017.1, on the reverse strand, counting down.
TGCTTTGGCAATGACTTATGAAGGTGCTAAAGCCCAAACCGCGGATGAAATGAAATCTGTTTTCCATTTTCCAGAAAATGATATTTTAAGACCAAATTTCGCAACAATCTACAATGAAATTAATAAAGAAGGCAAAGCTTATGAATTAAGAACAGGGAACGCCTTGTGGGTTCAACAAGATTATCCTTTTCTTGAAGATTATACAAGCAGAGTTGAAAAATATTATGGAGGAAAAACAGCAAATTTAGATTTTGTTTCTGAAGCTGAAAAGTCCAGACAAACAATTAATGCATTTATTGAAGAACAAACCAATAACAAAATCAAGGATTTAATACCTTCAGGAGTTCTCAATTCACTGACAAGATTAGTTCTTACAAATGCAATTTATTTTAAGGGAACTTGGGAATGGGAATTTGACAAATCTGATACTCATGAACAAGATTTTAAAATAACTCCAGAAAATATTGTAAAAACTCCGATGATGTCCATGGATCCGGATAAAGCAATGTTTAATTATGCCGACACTGAAGACTTACAAATTTTAGAATTACCATATAAAGGTGAAGATATTTCTATGCTAATTTTATTGCCAACTGAAAATCTTGATTCAATAGAATCTTCCTTAACGGTAAAAAAACTTAAAGAATATAAATCTCAAATGGAAGAAACAAAATTGGATTCAATATCACTTCCAAAATTTGAATTTGATTCAAAATATACTTTAAATGAAAATTTGAAGGCTTTAGGAATGCCAACTGCATTTTCTATGGTTGCCGATTTTTCAGGAATAGATGGAACAAAAAATCTTTTTATTAGTACTGTAATACACCAAGCTTATGTTAAAGTTGACGAAGAAGGAACTGAAGCAGCAGCTGCAACAGGAATTGTAATGGAACTAAAAAGTGTCCCAATGCCAAGAAATGTATTTAGAGCAGACCATCCATTTATCTTTATAATTCAACAAAAAGAAACAGGAAATATTCTATTTATGGGAAGAGTGAATAATCCAAATTTATAATAAAATAATCTTCAAAATAATCTTACAAACCAATTCGGAAAAACTCCCGTATCTCCGCAATGATAAACTTTGTGAAAAATTTGATTCCAAAATAAATCAATTTCCATTTCATCCCTCATCCAATTATTCTCATTCGTCCACGCCAATTGTGGCGGTTTAAATCTTTCAGGCATAAAACCAAAACACTTCTCAAAAATTTTAACTCCCTCATTCAAATATTCCGAATCACGAACCTCACCAAATTCTTCAAACGAATGATAAACTCCATGCATAGCTAATTTTTTATCTCTACTTAAAATTTCATCACACCATTCTCTATCAATAGAGATATTTTCAAATTTTGGAATTACATAATATACATCTGCCCAGCCCATTAATTTTTCTTCGCAGGAAATATCAGACGAAACATCATCAATCTGACTCGGTAAAACTAACCGAACAAAAAACAAACTAATTATAATACCAATAGATGCAACCATAAAATACTGCCAAGTCTTCATAAAAAAATCAAGTCAGCAATCTTTTAAAACTCTCTTATTAATAACTTATATGGAAGAAACCGAAACAAAAGAGGAACATTTTGTCCCGATTATTACAGAATCCACAGCAAAAGAACTGGACAACGTTTTCGAAGACAACGAGCGAAACTCAACCGAAAAAATTGAAGCCGCACTTTTTATAGCAGGTCGTTTTCTGACACTTCAGGAATTAATTATGCTCACCGACGTTAATCCAATAATGTTAAAAGAAATTCTTCGTCGGCTCGAGAAAAAATATTCCAACGGAGTCCTTAGATTAATTAACCGAGGTAATTCGTGGAAAATGGACATCATAGAAAAATATTATTATCTAATTAATAAACTAGCAACGGGTAACGCCGAATTCACAAAGACAGAACAAGAAACTCTCGCAATTATTGCATATAAACAACCAATTAAACAATCAGTGATAATTAAAATTCGAGGAAACAAATCTTATGACCATATCAAAAAATTCCGCCAGCTTGGTCTTATCGTCGCAAAAAGAGTCGGACACACTCTTGACATCTCACTCTCCGAAGAATTTTACGAATATTTCAATGTTACTCCCTCAAATCACAATTCTACCGAGCAAACCGCAACTCAGAAAAATGATAAACAAGGGGAAGCATAATGGAATTTATAACAATCCTGTATTTTGTATACACTTTCATAGCTTTTTATTTTTTAATGATATATGTTCTGACCTACGCCCAAAACCGCAAACAAATCTACGAAATAATTATACCCGACAAAGTTCGCTCATTAGGTATAATCGTTCCTTGTTTTAACGAGGAAAAAAATATAGGAAAAAATATTGAGGCATTTTTGGCATCGGATTATAAAGGACTAAAAAAATTAATAATTGTTGATGATTGTAGCACAGACAATTCTTACAAAATAATAAAACAATATGCAAAAAAATATTCAAGAGTAATCGCACTTCAAACACCAAAAAATACAGGATGTGCGGCGGGTGCAAAAAATTTCGGAATTAAATATGTAAAAACAGAATTAATTGGATTCAGCGACGCAGACTCTTTGCCAGACAAAAATGCAATATCCAAAATGGTTGGCTTTTTCAATGACTCAAAGGTAGGAGGAGTTACCTCAAGGGTTTTCGTAAACAGCCCAAAAAATTACCTAACAAGAATTCAGGCAATAGAATATAAAATAATTGCGTTTACAAGAAAACTGCTGGGATTTTTAGATTCAATTTATGTTACAAACGGACCGTTGAGTATCTACAGAAAAAAGGCCTTCGATCAAACTGGTGGTTTTGATGAAAAAAACATGACCGAAGATATTGAGCTAACATGGCATCTCGTATCAAAAGGCTGGAAAATCCACATGTCAATTCCTGCAGTCGTCCGTTCTTATGTTCCAACAACAGTCAAAACATGGTTTCGTCAAAGAATAAGATGGAACGTCGGAGGCATGCAAACCGTCGCAAAATACAGAAAAAAAATCCTACAGTGCGGAATGCTCGGCTACTTCATAATCCCACTTTTTACCCTCTCGTGGTTCCTCGGGTTAACAGGACTATTCTTCCTAGTCTACAGGATATCCAAATACCTCATGATGAAATTTCTTGTAGCCAAATACTCAATAGCCGCTCAAGTTGCTCTAATTTCAACGAATGATTTTAATTTAAATCCAAGCATCTTATTTATCTTTGGCATTACTCTCTTAACTCTAGGGTTGGTCTACACAATAACAGCCCTATGCTATTCAAAAGAACAAAAACGAATCTCGATTCACCCTCTTCGCGACATATTTATATACTCATTTTTCTATTTGCTTATGTATCCACCGTTGTTAATTATATCGTTTTATAAATATCTTCGAGGATACAACACATGGTAAAATGTTAAAAAGTAAAAAACATGTCTTCTGGGAAGCCCTTATTATCACAATAGTTATTTTTCTGGCCGGCCTATTTTTTGGAATGCTAATAGAAACAGGCAATTCAGCCAAAATCAGTAATTTGTACCTGAAATCAGAAATAAGTCTTACAGATGCGATGGCGACCTCAAGACTAACTGAAGATTTTGATTTTGATTGTGATTCGATAAAACAAAGTAATATAGATTTCGCAAACCAAATTTACGAAGAGGCAGAACTTCTTGAAAAATATGAAGACTCAGGAAGATTGACAGATAGTATGAAATTCCTTCATAAAAAGTACGATCTCCTAAGAACACTTCTTTGGATAAGTAATCAAAATTCCCTAGAGAGATGCAATAATTATGATTTAATAATCTATCTGTATGAGTATGAATCTGAAGATGTAGTAAAAAAAGCAACTCAAAATGTTTGGTCAAAAATTATATTAGACGTGAAAATTCAGAATGACGACATTTTACTTTTACCAATTGCAGCAGATCAAAATTTAACATCACTAAGCCTATTAATCAATGAACACGGCATAACACAGTTCCCAGCGATACTAATTAACAACGAAAAAATATTATATAATCTCGAAAACACCACATCAATAGAATCCCTTCTTAACTAATATATACATCCAATTATATATTTATTTAAAAATACCATTTATTTCCCTAATCTATGAGATGCGCAATATGCAAAAAAACTTCAGACGAAATTAAACTATTTGAAGGGATTTACAATGCAGAAATGATAAACATCTGTGAAAAATGTGCAGAATCTGAAAAAATTCCATTAATCAAGAAACCATCCGAATCACAACTAAATAAAGCCGACGAGCGCTATTCTGTCCGTGAGCGAATGGAACGAATGTCAGGAATGCGTGACATTATAGAAATAAGCCACGACCAAATAATTTCACAGGGTAGCCTGGCAAAACTTCGAATCCCGCCAAAAAAACAACATCACGAAGACATCATTGATAATTACTACTGGACACTAAATATCGCAAGAAGACGGGTAAAAATGAGCGTAGGACAACTGGCTGAAAAAATGAGGGTTGAGCCACAAATAATTCAGAAAATAGAAAAAGGGAATCTGCCAGATGACTTTGAAGAAATCTTCATTAAACTCGAAGCTTTTCTTGGAATCAAACTTTTAAAAAATCATAAAAAGAAAATTAATTTCGTCCGAACTCGCGACGAAGAACAAGAAATTTTGAATAATGTCCGGCAGAAAATGAAAATCCCGGAATCATTTAAGGCAGATATCGAAAACAAAAAAGTACAATTAGACAAACTATCAAAAGGTAAAATTGACTTTTCGCAAAGAGAAAACCTATCAGACATAACCCTTAACGATTTAGTCGATATGAAACAGAAAAAAGAGAAACGAAAAGCTAAGGCAAGGGAAGACGCAATTCTCGGTGATGATTTGGATTTAGAGATTGATGAGTTATAAATATAATAGTTCCCCAATAAGTCAACTACCCACTACCAGAAAAATTAAATTTTTTCGTACTATTCACTACCAACTCTTCGATATCAACCCAAATACCTCAATCGCCCCGGTCGTGGCTCATAAACTAAACCATCTTCCAACAGTTTTTTAACCTCAACATTAATCGCATCAGGACTTGCTTCGACATCCATAATTATCGTATCGACATCAATCCCTCCATCACTCTCAGCATCTCTAATCTTCTGCATAATATCATTCTTCAATGCAGAATCCTTATTGTCTGTAGCTGGCATATTTTTCCGTGTATTCTGAATCTCCAGTTTTCTAACTAACAGCCACTGAGTATCAATTTTCTTAATGACCTCAGGAATCATATACAACTCGCCATTCCATTCCCTCATGTTCCCAATAATCTGTAAAGTATCCCCCTGCACAATCTCTTTTAACGGCTCAATATCCTCACCGAATGCTTTCAACTTCAACTGTCCCGACGCATCATCAACCGTCAACGACGCAAACTGTTTCTCTCCCTCTTGAATAAATTTATCAACACAATTCGCCAGAATATTAACCCGCACAACTTTCTTATCCCCCAACTCCAAAAACAAAAACCTCCCCTCGTTCATCATAGGCACACCCTTTAAAACGTCCCCAATCCGCAACTTATATGCAATATTTCTCTTCCTCTGTTCCGTAAAAGGCACAGGCGCGCTATTTTCCCCTTCCATACTTTGAAACATCTCTTAAGGTTTATAAGGATTATTGGGATTGAGTTAAGGAATAGCATATTTAATTAATTCCCAAACATCTCGTCTTTCCCCTTCCCTACAAATCCCAAATCCCAGTCATCGCGTTTGTCCAATAAATCCCCTCTTCGGTCTAAACAAATCCCCCGACGCTAACAACTTCCCGACAGCTTCATCAATCTCAGACTGTTTCATCTTACCTTCAAGATATTTATTCAACTCTTCCAGTGGAATTCTTTTCCCAACTCGTTTCTCCAGTTCTTCAATCGCATCCTGAATAACACGAATCTTATTCCTCGCCGAAGCAGGATTCCCGGTAATCTTATCAATATCAAAAGTTTTCGTATCCTTATCATAACCCACCTGCATTAAATAACTCTTTACTAAATCAATCGCCGCAATCGCATCCTTAATCCCAATTTCTTTCGCTAATCTCATACGAGCATGCGCTTCCGCTAACCGAACCATCGCCTCCAACTGCCTTGCCCCAATAGGAATTGGCTTACTCGGACCGTCCCCAATTTGTGGCATATTCCGAAGTCCAACATAAAAATCTTTCATTACTCCCACTGCCTCCTCGGTCAAAACTGGATTATATTTTTGCTTAGCGTACGAAATATATTTTCTCAATAAATCTTTATCAATAACATCATGATGTGCCTCTTGCTTATGCTCCAACAAAACATGCGTTGCAATCGCTTCATCACTTTTCCTGCTAGGAATATCTCTTATAACAAAAATTACATCGAAACGTGAAAGCAGAGAAGGAGATAAATTAATTTGTTTTGGAATGGACTGCAAAGGGTCGAACCGACCAAATTTAGGATTCGCCGCTGCCAAAACAGCAGTTTGAGAATGTAAAGTTGCCTGAACAGTCGCTTTCGAAATTGTTATAGTTTGCTGTTCCATTGCCTCATGCATTGTCGACCTGTCCTCATCATCCATCTTATCAAACTCATCAACACAAATGATACCCTTATTTGCAAGAACCATTGCTCCTGCCTCCAAGCCCCAACCTTTTAGAATATCATCTTTAACAACAGTCGCCGTAAGCCCAGCCCCCGTAGTCGACTTACCCGAAACATATCTGGCTTTCGGAGCAACCCCCGCAATAAACCCAAGCATAACCGATTTCGCAACGCCAGGGTCACCGACAAGCAAAACATGAATATCCCCCCTCATCTTCGTTCCGTCACTCCGCGTCTTTTTTACTCCGCCAAACAATTGAAACGCCAATGCCTTTTTTACATCACGATGCCCCCAAATCGAAGGCGCAATACTGTCAACCATTTTTTCCATAAACTCGGGATTCGCAGCCAACTCTTTTATAACTCTCTCGTCCTCCTCGTCAATATCAACATCCTCGAAACTTTCCTCCAACGGAATGATATTATTCGTCTCAATCGCTAAATCAAATCGGGTAAGCATCGCTCCGCTCGAAGAAGAAATCGCAATCTCCTTCAAAATCCCAATAATCTTAACTCTGCTACCGGGCGTTGTCCTCATTTCCATATTGGGGTCAACTAAATCTTCCTTCAGAAAAACCGTCATTCGTTTTGGTTGCTCACCGCCGTGCAAATTATCAGACGCTTCCTCAATTACCAAAACCTGTGCATCAACCATATCCTTAGAAATTTCTTTGAATCCTCCTCGACGACCACACGAACAACGACTCGGTTCCTTAAATTTTTTCTCAATCTGCAAAACTGAAATAATTGTGCCACAACTCGGACATTCAAACTTTGCATTTGTAACCAGTGGTCGAACTTCCGAAGATTGCCGGACAATCCCCTCAATCGTAATCATTTTTCCCAAATGTTTAGAACGAACGTTTCGGATAAAAAGTTCCTGCTGATGCGAAATACTAGTAAGCCGAACCCTCGCATCATTCGGAGCCCATTCTAATTCTTCAAGTGCAACCTCCAATAATTGAATCGTCTCCTCTGGTCTGTCAATAAGATTTCCAGCCAGCTCGGGCGAATGTGCCGAAAAATCTTCAAAATTAATCGAAACAATTTTCTCTCCCACTTTTGCAATTTTGCCGAGTTCTTTTCTATTAACCTCAAAAAATTCCTTCGCTTCACTTAAAAAATCATCCTGATTAATAGCATTAATATTGACACTCTCTTTATTTACCTCGCCATCTCCTTCCATATCCAAATCAAGAAATCTCCACTTAAAAATAAACCTATCTTCTAAACTATATATCAATTAAATACAAACTCACTTCTACCAAAAATCAACTCCTCGGTCGTTCTCCGATAAATTCCTACAAATTGCTTCTTACAAAATACCGCAAACCTATTATTAACTTTAATTTCGCCAACATCACTAATTACACTATCTCTAAACAATGGTCTTCCAATATGGAGTGATTTAATCGCTTTCTTTTCAATTTCAACAAAAGGCAAAACTTTCTTAATCGCATCCTCAGCAGGAATCAGCATTTTTCTTAGTTCTTTGCCGTCACCGTTATTGTGTTTATCAACAGCCGATTTAAACTCAAACAAATTATAAATTTTATTCTCACTAAAAATCCCCGCTTCAGTTCGTCGAAGCTCTCCCATATGTGCCCCGCCAATCATTTCTCCTAAATCCGAACACAGTTTCCGAATATAAGTTCCACCTTCAACTTTACATTCAAACAAAAAACTTTTTCCATCTTCCGAATTCTCTAAAAGTTTCCAACTATAAACCGTTCTTTCTCTTTCCTCTCTCTTTACAGCCGAACGGTGCGGTGGAGTTTGCTTAATTTTCCCGACAAAATTTTTATCAATCAATTTCTGTAATTCAGCCATATTTTGCTCTTCATGCATCTGCAAAATCCCGACATAACTCTTATCATGCTTAATAAAATATCCAGCCAACTTACAAGCCCGTCCCAACGTAATCGGCAAAACCCCAGTCACTTTCGGGTCAAGCGTTCCCATATGCGATGTTTTTTTTAATTTTAATTGTCTTTTAACAAATTCAGAAACCGAATATGACGTCGGTCCGGCTGGCTTATCTATATTAATTAAGCTGAAATTTAGGAATTCGGTTATGGGTTTCATAAATAAAGATTGTTGAGAGAGCTTTTAATGTTTTTGATAATTAATTTAGAAATTTTAGAGTGTTATTTTTTCTCCAATTCACATATACCGAAAACTATTTATACCTAAACCACTTTTTAAATAAATAGATATATTAATTCCATCCTTTGTTGTATTTATACCAAATTTAATTGTTTCTATAATTCTTTTATTTCTAAGCGGTTTATTTGAAAAACGATTTATTGGTAGAGGATTAATAATTGCCAATATTGTGCTTTTATGGCAAATTATATTACCTCAAAGTGTTGCAGATATATCAATAATATTTTATGTAAATATAAGTGTAGGTTTTTTATTAATTGCACTGTATTCAAATTTAAGTAGAGTAATACCTCAAATAGATTATATAAAATTACACCCTATTTTTTATCAATTAGCATATTCTCTTTATAGTTCAAAAACAGTATTGGGATTTGCTATAGCATCTGTTCTAAACATTGGTTTTGGAAGTGCATTAATTATTGCTCTCATATTATGGTTTGTTTCGGTTAAATATTTAGAACATAAATTACCATTTACTTCTTAGATTGTAGGAATATGCAGACTTCTCTATTTCCCATTCACTTCATAAACTAAACTACCGACTACCGAAAACTCAACCACCCCTTCCTCTCCTCATCCCCAAACTTCTCAATTGCATACCTCAAAGTCGTCCTCGGCAA
>CBDVEE010000016.1:0-10072 GCA_965372925.1 uncultured archaeon | reverse complement strand
GAATATTGAATATTCCCCCAGTATTAAACTACTTAAATTTCCTATTGTTATAATTCCAAAAAGTATTGCTAATATTATTAAAGGCATTATTAGAATTACTTTTATCCACATTTTCATAAATAAACAACTAAATTTCAATTTAAATAATTATCTTAAAATTCATTCTATTCCGAATATCCTTAAAGTTTTGTCTATTTGTTTTTTAACAGAGATAGCAAATATTGTTAAAAATATAATCAAAAAGAGAATGCCACAGCTCCATCCAGTTTCGTCAACTATGATTTTAGTGAATACTATAAGAAGAATTATCTCTATTGAAGGTAGCATAAAGAAAATTATCCATCTGAAGATTTCCCTATTTTTTTCTTTATTCATCTTTTTTGTACTTATATTTTCTATGTAATTTAGAATGATGAGCTCTACTCGTAACTCTTAAATTTTTTTTGCTAAAGTTTCCTTTATTCCCGTCTTTATGATGAACAACCTCATGTTTTCTTAAAGGTCTGTCAATTTTCTTTTCTGCAACAGATCTATGAATTAACTTACCTGTCGATTTGTTTCGAGGATATCCTTTTTTATCTTTAAAAAATCCCATAATAAAACTAATATTCTTTTCTTTAAATACTTTTTCTAATAATTCAAACTTCTCATTAATAATTTAACTATCTTAATCTGCTGGGGTATAAATTTAATCTTTTAATAAACCAAATCAAATTTGCCAAATACTTTTTTAAGAATTTTAAAAGAGCCTATATCAATTTTCGTTTCTTTGCCTTTTCTGGCAACAAGTTGTTCCTGTAATTCTTTTGGATTCGACCTTACTAATTTATCACCTGATATTTTTTGAATTTTTGAACCCTGAATTATAAAAGTATTTGCGAGAAAAAATATTTCGGCAGTTGTTTCTCTAGTTTTAATCAAAAACCGAGATTTCTCCATCGCTGCCAATTCGCATCGCTGAGTATATTCCGCTAACGCCGTTGTAATTTCAGTCGCCAATTTTCTTGCGTTATCGACGTTCTGACTTTGCTTTAATGTTAAATTATCTTTTCATTAAATTCTTTCAAAATTGATGCTTCAGTCTTCTTTTTAAGCAACGAACCAAGCATTCCAAAAACATCATTATAAATTTGCTCAATTGATTTTTCCTGAATTCGTTTTTCAATCTGTTCTCTTAATTCTTTTAATCTCTGAATATAATCAACAGCATTTTTTGAAAGTCTATCCAAATCTTTACCACTAATATCTCCTGGCTTTAATTTTCCATGCTCATATTTCTTCCAAATTTTTATAATAATTTCTTCAAGAATATCTGCATATTTTTGTTCAACTAACTTTTCTTTATTTACAAAGACTTCTTTGAACTGCTTTACAGTCTCATAAACATTTGGAGGAGCAAGCCCATAAAGCATCAGTACTCCTTGCGTCGGCGTTGAGATTCCCCAGAACAAATCAAGAGTTGCCACATCAAAAATTCGTTTCTCAACAGTTTCTTTAAGTTTGTTTCCCGAAGACATAAACATATCAATTGCTTCCGGACTTGGCTTGATTTTCCCCATTCTCAATAAAGATTTCCACGGAAGAAAAGTGCCTCTATCATAAAGTGGTATACCATCTCTAATAAATGTGAACATTACCGGATGAGCGTCCTTCACCGCCTCCCAAAACTCTGTTATCAAATAAACCTGAACATTCAGTGTATTTTTATTTACACCTGCAATTGCCTCAGCTTCCTGGATATAAGAATATATTATCCCCCTTAGTTTTTCCTTCAGCTCCAATCTTGGCATTCGTTTCACGTCGGTGTCATCTATAACTATAAATACATCAACATCTGAATCTTTTTTTGTCGTACCCGTTGTTAACGAACCACCGACAACATAAGACGTTACGTATTTTTCAAATTTCTTTAAAACAAGAGACTTATGAATTTGAGCAACTCGTATATGACTCAGAATTCCCTTGTCTATAATTGGATAAGACATTGCGACTGCTTCCATAATTTCAAATTTTGAATCAAGACCAAGATTCCAAAAATCAACCGGCGTCATTACATGCAACCAAAACTTGTCATTGATTTTTTTTGCAATCGTAATCGCATCTAAACGAATTTTCCCAATACTCTTAAATTGTTTCTCTGGAATAATTGCTAAGATGTGAATTAATCCCTTTTTCGCATCCTCTTCAGAAATCTCGTATTCTTCTTCAATTTTTTTCGCCGTTTGTGCTGGAATTATACCAATAGCTTCTATCGACTTATGTTTTTTCAAAAATTCTGTTTTAAACTTCTCAATTTCTTTTTGCGTTTTATCCATCTTTTTCTTCAACGCATCATCAATTTGATTGGGCATTGGTAAATTTCCGAGCTTGGATTTTGAAACATAATCTTTTGCCAAATTTTGCTCTACCGACTTTTCTTCAGAATTACTTTTGTGTTCTGCCATAATTAAAGATTGGGTTTTTCGTTTTTAAATGTTGTTACTTTTAATTTAATAAGAATATAAGTTCTGAATAATAAAAATAATTGTTTTAAGATATCTTTTTATACTTGGGTTTTTTTATCTTTTTATGTTGAATGCATTTAAGCGATTTAAAAAAGAGGATGTGCCCAAGTTGAGATATGGAATTTTACATTCTCAGTTTGGATTTTCTGATGGGGTTTCTGTTGTTATGGCGCAGGTGGAGCACGTGATGACCAAACATCTTAAAATTCCTAAAAAAAATATTTTTTATTTAGTTGGGAAGTCTAAATACAGCTCCCCTCAAATTTCCGAGAAAGAGATTTTATGGGATTGGTATCCGGTTAATAGACTGATGCTTAAATATTATCATGAGGGTTATGGAGGAAGTAGAAGCGAAAAAATAGAGAAAACATTAGAGCATGCAAAAAAGGTTATTGGGGATTTTATTAAAAAAAATAAAATCGATATAATGATTGTCCATAATTCTTCACACCCTATTAATTTCATTAGCAGTATTGCATTATCCAGGCACTATAGAGATTCTTCTAAAAGAGATAAAAAAACTCCAAAATATATTCTCTGGTGGCATGATTCACACTTGGAAAGAAAAAAATTTCAAAATCCTGCAAATGATATTGAGCAATATTTAATAGAAGGAGTTCCTGGAAGATATGTTGAGTATATTGTTTTTATAAATAGTCTTCAGAGTGAAAAGGCCAAAAAGTATTTTACAAAACTTGACAAAATAAAACCAAATTTTTCAAAACAAATCTCTCTTAATAAAAATGTTATTTATAACACTACAGATACTTTTATTAAATCCTTTAATGATTTAAAATCCAAAGATTTTAATGGGAAGGTTAAGCAATTTATCAAGGATTTTAAAATAAAAGAATTGTTGAAAGAGCGTGAATTAAGATTTTCAGAAGTTCTATTTTGTTTACAGCATACGAGAATTTTGAACAGAAAAAGGATTGATTTTGCATTAAGATACTGTTATGAATTGCTTTACAAGCTCAAGAGAAAAGAAGATGTCCAGGCTATTTATTTTTTAGTATCGGGACAACATGCAGATAATTCTAAAAAAAGGCTGGTTAAATTAAATCAAAGATTGTCTAAAGCAACTCCAAAGTGTAAAGTGTTTTTAGTTTTTGCTGAGGATTATTATGATAAAACCACGATTATTTTTGAAGATTATCCTAGAATTTTCGCAAAACTAAAAGGATTTTCAACATTTTTTAGCGAAGTGGAAGGTTTTGGGAACAATTTATTAGAGGTATTAGCCTCTGGTTTGGTTCCGGTTATCTATAAATATCCTGTTTTTAAAAAAGATATTGAGAAACACAGACTGAATATGGTTGCTTTAGATAAGTATGAAATTGATGAAGAATCTCTTTCAAAAACAGTGGAAGTAGTTACAAACATCAAAAAAAGAAGAAAAATGGTTGAGGATAATTTAAAAATACTAAAAAAGGATTTTCCTCATAGAATTATGGCTTTTAGATTACGTCAGGCAATTACTAAAAAAAGAATGCACGGCTGATGTTTTCCGAATTTCTCTGTCTCATTATTAAGAGGACAAGGTATCCTCTTCGATGGTATGCATAATTCCTATTCATAATTCAACCTTCGCACTTTGCAAGTACCCTTTGGGCAAATATCCTTGGTACCCAAGTTCTAAATGATTCCGCCTTCGCACTCCGTGAGTACCCTTCGGGCAAATATCCTTGGTACCCAAGTTCTAAATGATTCCGCCAAGAATCGAACTTGGGTATCCTCGGTGTAAACGAGGTGTTCTACCATTAGACTACGGAATCATAAAACATAAAGAAAAAATTTGTTTTTAAAACTTGCTAATGGGTATAAAGATTAATTTTGAATTTTGCAACGCAAAGGTTTATAAGGGAATTTCTGAATCTAATTATGTAAATAAGTTAGAGTCCTTGGACGCGAGTCGTGGGGATTCAGTCCGAGATTTTTCTTGGGATTTATTAAAAAATTAAAATGGAACAATTCAAAGATTTAGGTCTTTGCGAACATGTTTTGAAAGTAGTTTCAAATAAAAAGTTCGAAAAACCTAGCAAGATTCAGAAGAAAACGATACCGTTAATTCTTGAAGGAAAGGATGTTATAGCTGGGTCAGCGACGGGCTCTGGTAAAACTTTAGCGTTTGGTGCTGGAATGATTAAAAATACAAAAAGGGACGGAATTATTAATGGATTAATTTTAACTCCCACTCGTGAACTAGCTGAACAGGTTACTTGTGCTTTAGAAGAATTTGCTTACTATAAAAAACTAGAAGTTGTCTCGGTATACGGTGGTGTATCTATGGTAAATCAGATTAAAAAATTGGCTTATGCTGATATTGTTGTTGCAACACCCGGCCGTTTACTTGACCATATAAGAAACAATTCCATTAATTTGAACAAAGTTAAATTTTTAGTCTTAGATGAAGCAGACAGAATGTGGGATATGGGATTCAAAAATGATGTTTCTAAAATCGTGAACACATGCCCAAAAAATAAACAAACCCTCTTATTCTCAGCGACGATTAGTGGAGAATTAGCAGATTTTGCAGAAAAACATATGAAATCGCCGATTGAAATTTTAGTTGAAAATTATGTCGATACTTCAAAATTAAAGCAAATCTATTACGATGTCAGGGACGATGAAAAATTTTCGCTGTTGGTTCACTTGTTAAAAACCAAGAAGCCATATTTATCTATGATTTTTTGCAATACTCGTAGAAATGTTGATTTTGTTGCAAAAAATTTGAAGGAAAATAGAATCAATACACAGGCAATTCATGGCGGAATGGAACAAAATAAAAGAACCCGTGTCATGAAGAATTTCGACAATGCACAAACTAACGTTTTGGTTTGCACCGACGTTGCCGCGAGAGGATTAGATATTCAGGGAGTTTCGCATATTTATAATTACGACATGCCAAAAGATGCCAACGATTACATCCACAGAATCGGACGAACCGCCCGAGCCGGTGCCGAGGGTATTGCAGTAAATATTTTGGCAAGCAGAGATTATAATAGCTTTTCAAATATTTTAAAACACAATGAAGAAATAGTTATTAAGAGAGAAATGACGCCAAAGTTCGAAAAAATTTATGTTAAATTCGACACACCCAAAAGAGAAAGTGGATTCCGTGGCAAAGGAAGACCGGTAAGAAATTCTCCAAGAGGTGGACAATATAACAACAGGGGTCCAAGACGAAACGCTCCTGCTGGCGGAATTCGAAGACCTGCCGGAAGAGATACGAGAGGTCCAAATAGAGGACATGTAAACAAAAGAAGTGGTTCGAGTTTTTCGAGAGGTAGAAGAAGGTAGGTAAATACCAACATTTATTAACATAGCTAAAACAAAGCTATTTCTTCTTCTTTGCCAATCTTCTTTCTACAAAAACCAAAGCAGTCAAAATTCCAACTGCTAAAATAAAGACTAAAGAGAGAGGAAGTTTCTTTAAAGAGATGAACTGATTATCTTCATTTGTCGGGTCGCTCACTCCTGCGAATCCAGTATATCCCACTAAGTCACTATCCACTGCACCTACAACATTTCCCGTTCCAAATAATTGCACATTTTCTCTCTTAATTGTTGTCGTCCCGTCTGTAACTTCAATATTATAAATTCCGTCCGCGGAAATTAATTTCAAAATTTTTTCATCCCCTGCTCTAATATTCTGAGCATAAGTGTTTGTTTCGGTGCCAATAATAATCTGTATTGCCTTTGTATAACGAACATTCCCGATATTCCGGATTATTAATTCGTCTTCTTGAATTATAAATTGGACTTCTGATTTCTCTCCGACGAGAAATGTTCTTTCAACTTCCGAATCGGAATAGTTTGCTACAATTATCCATAGACCACTCAAAAAATCTTCTTCTACTTTCACTGATATATCCTCGTTGGAATTTGCCTGTCCGATAATTTCTTTTTTATTTAACACATCAGATATCTTATAATCAACTTGCTGATTCATAGAAACCTTTCCGTCTAAAAGAATTACTTTGAATGTGATTTCTTCTCCTATATTATATTCCTCACTACTTAAACCTGAAATATCTATAGAATACTCTTGTGCGGATACTATCGGGAAAACTAAAAACAAAATTCCAACGAACAGATATATATTTCTTATCATACTTTGAAGAGTACAATATTATATATAAATGTTTTGATAGAAAATATTTAAATAGTATCAGTGCTACATTAAAATATGAGAGATAAAAAAATTTTGACCGTAGCTATGGGAATTTTTGTAATCGGCGTTTTTGTTTTCTCGACAATGTATGTCGGTTTCGATTTTAAATTAACAGGACACGCTGTTTTTACAGAAGGACCAGAAGTAGGGCAAACCATTTTAACATTACAAGATGCCGGAACAGATAATTTGGACGATGCCTATGTTGATACTGACGCGAATCATGGAGGTTTAGCACTTTTAAAAACCGGAAGTATTTATAAAATTTATATTAAATTTAATATTTCTTTAATTCCAATAAATCAAAATATAGATAATTCCTTATTTTGTTTGTATGATATTGGCACCAAAAAAATACAAACAATAAATGTGAGCAATGTTTATTCTGATTGGAATGAATCAACAATAACTTGGAGTAATCAGCCTTGTGGAGCTGACTTTGATAATTCTTCTGCTTGTAATTTAACTGCAGAGTCTTTTGTTCAGATGGATTCAACACCAAATCTATGGAGATGTTGGAATGTTACAAATATGGTGAGGAAAGATTATTCTTCAGGTAGTAATGATGTTTCAATGGTCTTATATACGTCTGACTCTGACACTAATTCTTTTAATTCTAAAGAATATACTACAGATACTTCTCTTATTCCCTACCTTAATATTACTTATTCTTCTGCTAATTCAGCTCCAACAATAACTCTTGTTTCGCCTCAAGACGGAGCAAGCTATGGAACAAACGAATCTCTTGCTTTAAATTTTTCAGTTTCCGACACTGATGACAACATTGATTCTTGCTGGTATAATATTGGAGGAGAAAATATAATTATTCCAAGTTGTGCAAACACAACATTTGATATTGCCGAAGGAAGTAACACTTTGAATATTTATGTAAATGATACCGCAGGATTAGAGACAAACTACAGTGTAAGCTTCAATGTTGCTGTTGGAGCTCCTTCAATTTTATTAAATTCTCCGATTGAAGCCTACCTTCCCTCCGGGCAAAATATTGAATTTAGTTACACCCCGACAGATATTGATTTAGCCTCATGTTGGCTGTTAGGTAACTTTAATGGGAACTTTCAAAAAAATCAAACAGATACTTCTCTTACAAGTGGAAGTGTAAATACATTTATTATTAATTCTTTAAATGATGGAACATATTTATGGAATATTGGATGCAATGATTCTCAAGGAAATTCTGCTGTAAATGGAAATAAAACATTTTATATTGATACTGTTAATCCAAGTATTAGTATTAATGAACCTTCTGGACAAAAAACATCAAGGACAGAAATTTCTTTGAATTTCGATGTTTCTGACAATTCTCCTTTATCCTGTCATTATGATATTACCACTTCGATTGGAACAGATGTCGTTAATAATATAGAAATTGAAAATTGCAATAATACTAGTTTTGATGTTTCTTCCGACGGAGATTACATACTTTATTTATGGGCGACAGATTCCGCAGAAAACTCCGAATCTTCAAACTCAAGTTTCAGCGTAGACACTTCAACGTCTACGCCCGTAACACCTCCGCCTGTTAATAGCGGAGGAGGTGGCGGTGGAAGCATTATTTTTCCTCGCGTTTCTACTCTTGCAACATTAGAGATTGAGAAAATCAATGTCGTTGCCTCGACAGGAGAGGAGAAAAATCTATTGGTTAATGTAAAAAACGTAGGTAGTGTATCAGCAAACAAATGTAGTTTAGTTGCTGGAGAAGATTATGAGAAG
The DNA here is from genome assembly GCA_965372925.1 of uncultured archaeon. Taxonomy (GTDB): domain Archaea; phylum Nanobdellota; class Nanobdellia; order Pacearchaeales; family GW2011-AR1; genus JAGVXH01. The sequence goes on along the minus strand of CBDVEE010000016.1, from coordinate 1,660 downwards.
TATATTGATTCCAACGATTTACTTAATATTGGCGTTGGCGAAATAGTAGAGTTTATGTTTGTGCTTAATGTTTTAGACGAGAATGTTGAGAAATTAGATTTGAGCATCAAGTGTTTAGAAAATGTTTCCGCAGAGATTCCGATAGAGATAACTATTTGGCAACCAGATTTAGATGTTTCAATTGTTGAAATTTCTTTTAAATCCGACGACAAACTTTTAGTCGCGTATAACATTGAGCCCACGGATAGCTCTACTCGTTCTTTGCTTTTTAAGATTTCCAATTCGGACGGTGAAATTGTGACAGAAATTTCTGAAGACATAGAATTAATTTTTGGTCAGCTTTATAACGGTGAAATTTTAATTGATATTTCTGATGCCGATGAGGGAATGTTAAAACTTGCAATTACAGACGAGAATGAAGTTAATTTTATTGAAGAAAATTTTATTTATGGCAAAAGTCTAGGCATAACCGGGTTTTCTTTAGCTAATTTGGACGCCGAATCTTCTTACGTCGGAATTATTCTTATTCTATTTTTAATTTTGGCGGTCTTTCTGGTAATCCGGATTTGGAAGCTAAAGAAATAATAAATTTTTAAAGTCACTTTGTTTTGCTATCATATGGTTAGAGTAACATTAAAAATATTTCACATACCCATTTTTGGAGGATTAAAAAATGGTTAGAGTACGTTATAGTTTTGGGTGTCGGCATACTGGCAGAATTGAAAATATAAAAAAGCAGAGAGGAAAGTATCCCGACGTAATAAGAGACGTAGTTCGGATTTCGGATATCGTACTGGAAGTTCTGGACGCACGATTTATTGAAGAAACGCGAAATCTGGAAATTGAAAAAGATATTTTAGATAAAAAGAAAATTTTGGTTTATATCCTGAATAAAGTGGATTTGGTCGATGCTGATGAGATTAAGAAAGCTTTGCCGAAATGGATGAAACCGTATGTTTTTGTTTCTGCGACAAAGGGAACCGGTTTGAAAGATTTAAAGGCACGAATTAAGATGGAAGCTAAGCGGATTTTGGCTTTGCAAAAATCCGCAGGGATTAGGGATTTGGGATTTGGGATTAGTAAAGGGAAGGGGAAGAAAGACAAAAATGAGAAGATAGTTAAGGATATTGAAAAAAGAAAGAGAGTTCATGTTGGAGTGATTGGATATCCGAATACTGGGAAAAGTTCGGTGATTAATTTTATCACTCGGAGAGGAGTCGCAAAAACAGCAAAGCAAGCTGGATTCACAAAAGGAATGCAGAAAATTAGAATGTCGGAAAATATTTTAATTTTGGATACCCCCGGAGTGATTCCGAATTCCGAATATTCAACCGAGGAAAGCAGTTTTATGAAAGATGTAAAAGTTGGGGCGAGAACTTACAGCGATGTCAAAAACCCCGAGGATGCGGTATTTTATTTAATGTCGGCGCTGACCCCAAAAGATGAGAATAATTTAACTGATGAGGAAAAGTTGGCGACAAAGGAAGCGGAGAAAAATAGTGAAGTAATTGAGAAGTTTTATGGGATTAAGGCGAAGGGAGATGTCGAGGTTCTAATTGAGAAGTTGGGAAAGAAAAAAGGATTTTTGGGGAAGGGTGGAAAAATTGATGTTGATAGGACAGCTCGGATTATTTTGAGAGATTGGCAAGAAGGGAAAATT
>CBDVEE010000015.1:0-10389 GCA_965372925.1 uncultured archaeon | reverse complement strand
ATGACAATTTCTGGAGGAGAACCTTTAATGTATCAAAGTGATGGAAAAACACTTGTTGATATATGGGAAAAATATAATGAAATGTTTTTCATGTTTTACACAAATGGAACTTTAATTAATAAAGAAAATGCTAAAAAATTGGCAAAATTAGGAAATGTTACACCTGCAATTTCTGTAGAAGGTTTTGAAAAAGAAACAGATGAGAGAAGAGGGAAAGGAATTTTTAAAAAAATTTTGCAAGCAACTGATAATCTAAAGGAAGCGGGTGTTACATTTGGATCTTCAGTTACGGTAACTAAAAAGAATATTGATATTCTCTTAGAAGATAAATTTTATGATTTTATTTTTCAGGAATTAGGAGCAAGTTATATGTGGATGTTTCAACTGATGCCAATTGGACAGGCAAAGGATATGAAAAAGATGATGATAACTCCTGAACAAAGGGTTAAGCTTTATAGAAAATGGGAATATTTATTAAAAGAGAAAAAATATTGCATTGCTGATTTTTGGAATTCAGGAGTTTTAACAAACGGATGTATTGCTTATGGAAGGTCAGGAGGTTATTTGTATATTAATTGGAACGGCGATATAACTCCCTGTGTTTTTGTTCCGTATTACGAAGACAATATACTGGATTTACATAAAAAAGGAAAGGGAATTACAGATGCTTTGTTTTCTGATTTATTTATAAATGGTAGAAAGTGGCAATGTAAATATGGATTAAATAATACAAAAAAACCAGGCAATTGGTTAATGCCTTGTCCTATTCGTGATCATCATCAAGATTTCAGGAACAATATTCTTAATAAAAAATGTAAACCTGAAAATATTTATGCTGAAAAAGCTCTCAATTCAAAAGAATATGCAGAATCCTTAAAAGAATTTGATAAGGAATTAACTAAAAGAACTTTTCCAATTTGGGAAAAAGAATATCTAAAAAAAGAATAAAAATGGAAAAAGAAAGTGAAATAAATATAAAAAAAATACTATCCTTATTTGGAAGAATATCAAAACAGTGGGGATTGGGAGAATCTGTTGGAAGAGTATGGGGCTTTTTATTATTTAAATCTGTGCCAACAACTCAAAAAGAAATAGAAAAAGGTGTAAATTATAGTAGAGGATTGGTTAGTAGAAGTTTAAAGAAATTAAAAAAGTTAGATATAATTTTTGTTACAAAAAAGGACAAAGAATTCTATTATTCTACTAACGCATCTTTAATTAAAGGATTTAATAAAGTAATAAAAAATTTTCTTGAAACTGAAGTTGAACCATTAATTGAGCATTTGTCTAAAGAATCGGGTAAGATAAAAGATGGTGTTGTTAAAAAAAATATTAATAAAATGATAAATGAATATAAAAAATTGAGTTTAGGAATTTTGGTATTTTCTAAAACTATGAAAAGTTTTTCCTTATTAAGTATAGGAAATCTTACAAAAATGGTTAAAAAATACTCAAAAAAGGAAAAGGAGGTGAATAAAAATGGTAGTATCTGAAATAGCTGGAGTAAGTCTAACAAGCCCATATGTAATTGGAGGAGTAGTTGTTGTGATAGCAATTGTTGGTGGAGTGCTTTGGTGGTTACATAAAGAAGGAAAGATTTAAACATTTTCTTAAATTAATTTATTTTTTATTTTTTTTATTAATAGGTGTTTGTTAGATAGTTGCGTAAGTGGTTATTATTAAGATTAATAACTATGCAAAGGAAGATAAAAATGGATAAAAACAAATTAAAAATTGGAATTGCATTAGGATCTGGTGGAGCGAGAGGGATGTCTCATATAGGAGTGTTAAAAGTATTAGAAGAAAATAATATTCCTATAGATTGTATAGTAGGATGTAGTATGGGTGCGATAATTGGAGCCAGTTATGCTCTTAATCCTGATATCAAAGAAGGAGAAGAAAAACTTCTTTCTCTAACAAAAAGAGATTTATTTGGCTTAATTGATTTGGCTTCTCCGGGAAAAGCTTTAATCTCAGGGAAGAAAATTAAGAATTTTATTAGAAAGTTTGTTAATGATAAATCTTTTTCGGACACGAAAATTCCTTTAAAAGTTGTTGCAACTGATTTAGAGTCTGGTAAAGAAGTAATAATTAGTAAAGGAAAATTAGCCGACGCTGTAAGAGCAAGCATTGGTACCCCTGGAATATTTTTACCTGTACGATTTGGTAAAAGATTACTAATTGATGGAGGGGTTGTAAATCCCACCCCCATTGATGTAGTTAAAAAAATGGGTGCAGATATTATAATTGGTGTAGATTTAACTACGCAAACCAATTCAAAATTTAAAAACCCATCCATTATTAAAACACTTGTGCAATCATTCAGAGCTCTCAGAGCACAAACAGTTAAATCTAATTTTTATAATATTAAAAATACTATTATTATAAAACCTCAACTTTCGAGTATTGATTCTTATAAATTTTATGATGCACAAAAATTTATAGAAGAAGGCGAGAAAGCTACAAAGAAAGTTTTATCTAAAATTAAAAAACTTATAAAAAATAAAAATGGAATATAAAAAATACTCAAGAAAATTAAAACATTCCATGTCTATACCTTTTATTTACGGCATGATAATTCCATTGATTATTTTACATATTTTTATTGAAATTTATCAGTACATATGTTTTCCATTGTATGGTTTATCTGCAGTTAAAAGAAAAAATTATATTAAAATAGATAGACATAAACTAACTTATCTTAATTGGTTTGAAAAGATAAATTGTGCTTATTGTGGGTATGCAATTGGGTTGATACAATATTGTAAAGCGATTGGCGAAAAAACAGAAAAATATTGGTGTGGCATAAAACATAAAAAGTATAATGAATTTGTGCAACCAGTCCATCACAAGAATTTTTTAGAGTATGGCGATGAAAAAAGATTTAAAAAGAAATATAGTAAAAAATGATAGAAACTAAAATCATATCAGTGTATAGCATCGGAGCAGTAATTAGTTTAGTGGCAATTATTAGTGTAATAATTTGGTATTTTTATAAAAAAAGGAAAAAAAATTTATTCAAACCAAAAGTCGGACTTGCTTTAGGAAGTGGAGGAATGTGGGGGTTGACACATATTGGTGTCCTAAAAGTTTTGGAAGAAAATAATGTCCCGATTGATTATATTGCTGGATGCAGTATGGGTGCGATAATTGGAGCATGTTATGCCCTTAATCCCAATGTTAAAGAATTGGAAGAAAAAGCTTTGGATTTCACAGAATGGAAATTAGTAAAATTGATAAAAATAAATACTCTAAAAATTTCTTTGATTTCCGGAAATAAAATTAAAGATTTTCTCAAAGAGATAATTGGAGATAAATCTTTTTCAGACACAAAAATTCCTTTACAGATTATTGCCACTGATTTAGAATCTGGAGAAGAAATTGTAATTAAGAAAGGAAAATTAGTGGATGCCATAATGGCAAGTATCAGTATCCCTGGGATATTTCCTCCTGTAAGATTACAAGAAGGATTGCTAATAGATGGGGGAGTTATAAATCCCACACCAGTTAATCGGGTTAAAGAAATGGGTTCAGATGTAGTGGTTGGTATAGACTTAACTATGAAAGATAAAATAGAATTTAAAAATCCAAATATATTTCAAACACTAATGAGATCTTATGAAATTCTGAGAACCCAGTCAACAAAATTTAATATTGATAAAAATGATAAAAATTTATTGATTATTAAACCGAATATAACTAAACTTAGAAAATTTAAATTTCATGAAGTTAAAAAGTTTATAAAAGAGGGAAAAAAAGTAGGAGAAGAGTATATCCCTAAAATTAAATCATCGTTAAAAAACTTTAAATAGTGTAGAACTTATCATTGAATAAGTGCAAGAAATAAAAAAGATGGTGAAAAAAGTAGTTAAGAAAGATAAGGTGAAAAATTCTGTGCGTTCCAAACCAGAGACAGGGACGGTAAGTTCTAAAAAAAGCGCTGAGCTTAAATATGTAGCGAAAGCTATGAAAAAGGAAGTCCCGACTTTGGCGATTGCGGGCGAGCGAGAAATTGCTTCGGATTTTGCAACGAAAGTTTATGATAAGTTTGACCAGATGATTAAGTCGATTGTTCTGTTCGGATCGTCGGCAAAACATGTTTCAACTCCTGATTCTGATATTGATATTATTATTATTATTGATGATGTTTCTGTTCGATGGGATCAGGAATTAATTGCATGGTATCGTGAAGAACTTGGAAAAATAATTAAGGCGAATCCTTATGCGAAAGCATTACATATTAATACAGTTAAATTGTCGACATGGTGGGACGATATGATGAGAGGCGACCCTGTCGTAATTAATATCTTGAGATACGGCGATGCATTGATTGACTTTGGCGGATTTTTTAATCCGTTGCGAATTTTATTGAAGGAAGGAAAAATTCGTTCTACTCCTGAGTCAATTTATACTTTATTGCAGAGGGCACCAGGACATCTTACCAGAGCAAAACAATCTATGCTCGCAGTTGTCGACGGACTTTATTGGACAATGGTTGATTCAGCACACGCAGCTTTAATTGCTGCTAATATTATGCCGTCTTCTCCTGAAGCAATCCCCGAAGTTTTGACTGAGAATTTTGTTAAGACCAAGAGATTAAATAAAAAATATATCGATTATTATTCTGAAATCCATGCAATTGCTAAAGGAATTATCCATGGGAAGCTGACTTCTGTTAAAGGCAAGGATTTGGATGACTGGTTTGAAAAAGCAGATGAATTTTTGGGAGAAATGGCTAAATTGATTGATGATTTGATTGATAGTCACTCTGCACAAAAAATCTAAATAAAAAAATTAATTAGAGGCTTTCTTGGATGTATTTTCTCTTTCCTGAATTGCATTAATTGCTTCTTTAACAACTGTGTTTGTTAATTGAGGGAGAATCTTAAGTTGCTCTGCTCTTTTTTCTAGTTCGCCCTTTGCTTTTTCGATTTCTACAAAATACTTTGCCGATTCATCAGCATCCATATATTGAGGCATGTTTTCTCTCGCTTTTTGTTCTTTTTCTCCCAAAGCTTTCATATCTGTTATATATGCAGTTTTTAATGTCTCTAAATGTCCGTGTGTTTTAACTACAAAATCCTTTGAACCATACTTTTGAATTGCTCCTAATGCTTTTCTTTGTGCATCTTGTGCATCTATTTGACGTACCTCATCAGGAAATCTTGCAACAATTGCCTTCATAAAATCTTGAGCATCTTTTATTTGTTGACTTATATAGGCTTCTGGATTTTCTTCAATTGTTTTAATTAGTTCTTTCACTTTACAAGCTACATCTCTTACGGTGTTATATTTTTTATCTCCGGATTCTGCTTCTGGGCAAAAACTATATCCTATGTTTAATTGTACAATATCTTTTAATTCACCTGTTATTGGCTCAATATGTTTTGTTATATATTCCCCGAATCCTTCAGTTACATCTGCGTGTATTTGTCTATGTGTAAGGTCTATTTTTTCAGATGACACACTCTTCGTCTTCAATCCCGTAAGTTCTCTATAACTGGCAAGCCCTTCTTTAGTTCTAGTGTTTATTTCTCCTAAATCATCAAGATATTTACCCGTAGAAACAAGTATTCCAGAATCATATTCAGGATTAGCTACGGGATTTTCATCCACAGTTCTCAATCCTTTTACAATATTCTCTAATGTCATGTTTTGTATAAGTGTTTGGAGTTTATAAGTCTTTCTATCTGTTGTATCTTGCAAGGGATAACACTAATCAAAAATATCTTCTTTCTCCGGCTCTTCTGTAACTTCAATATTATTTTCTGAATTTTCCGTCGAAACTTCTTCAACCTCTTCAGGATTTTCCAATTTCTTTCTCGCCTCTTTATCAATATTTTCCATCTCTTCAATTTTTTTCTCAATCCCCTCTTTATTATCAAAAGGTTCAACTTGCGGATTTTCTGGAGCTTGGGAGTTATGGTCTGAGTTCTGAGAAGACAAACTCCCACTCTCTAATTCACGAACCAGCTCGGAAATTTCTTTCGCGACATCAGCATTCACAGAAATCGAATCAATCCCACATTTAACTAAAAATCGGACCATCTCTTTTTTAGAACCCGCTTGTCCGCAGATTGAAGTTTCGACACCTTGCTTTTTACATTCTCGAATTACTCGCGAGATTTGTTTCAAAACCGCCCAGTTCATTTCATCGTAAATATTTTGGACATCCTCATTGCCCCTATCAATCGCCAACGTATACTGCGTCAAATCGTTCGTTCCAAAAGATATAAAATCAATTCCCTCGTCGCATATATCCTTTATTAAAATAGACGCAGCCGGTGTTTCTATCATAACACCAAATTGGACATTATCAATTTTCAACTCATTAAATATTACACGCATCTGCTTAACTTCATCTACGGAAATAATTTGCGGAAACATTATCCCGAACTTGTGTCCCTTATCTGCAAGTTCTTTAACTGCTAACAACTCGGCTTTCAAAATGTCAGGATGCTTTAGTGAGAATCGAATTCCGTGGTCGCCGAGCATCGGATTTTTCTCAATCTCTTTAGGCGCACCTTCCAAGTTCGCGTATTCATCACTCCGAATATCGGAAGTTCTAACCCAGATTGGTTTACCGACAAAAGTCTCTGCTATTTTACCAAGTCCATCTTTCAACATTTCCTTATATTCATCTATCTTTTTTTCTTTTTCATAAGCAATCGGATGCTTGCCTGCCGATGCAATTAATCCTTCAATTCTTACCAGTCCTATTCCATCAGCTTTTGTTTTTGCAGCTCGCTCAGCAAACTGTGGAAGGTCAACCATAACCTTAATTTTTGTTTTTGTTTCAACAATTGGTAAAATCTCGACCGATTTGTTTTCGGCTTTTCCTGCAAACACCTTTCCATGAAACCCGTCTACCGTAATTTCATCACCTTCATGCAAAACCTCGAGCGCATTTTGTGCACCAACAATCGCAGGTATGCCCATCTCTCTGGACACAATTGCTGCATGTGCCGTTGCTCCACCCTCCGATGTTACAATTGCCGCAGCCCTCTGCATCGTAACGACCATATCAGGATTTGTCATTGTTGTTACTAAAATATCTCCCTGTTTAATTTTCCCAAGATCATCCATCGACTGAATTATTTTTACAACACCCGATGCAACCCCCGGCGACGCTGCAACTCCTTCGGTCAATACTTGCCCATCCAAATCTGCCTCCTTTTCGCCAGATACCAATTTCTTAAGAGTCGTAATTGGTCTCGTTTGCAAAATATAAATATTCTCGTTTTCAATTGAGAATTCTATATCCTGCGGTTTATCATAATGCTCTTCAAGTTTAATCGCATATTCAGCCAACTGTTTTACTTCGTAAGTTTTCAAAACCCGACTATTTGATTTCTCTGGCGTCAGTTGAATTGTCTTTGTTTGCCCCCCTGCGGTTCTAACAATTGCTGACTTTTTGTCGGAAACTTTTTCATCTATAATTTCCAAGTCCCTCGTTAACACATACTGGTCTGGTTTTATTTTCCCCGACACAATTCCCTCGCCCTGTCCGAAAACAGCTTCCATCAAAATTTCGTCATTATTCTTAATCGGATTCCGCGAAAATATTACACCCGACTTGTCAGAATTAATCATTTTTTGAACTATCACCGCAATACCAACTAAATCGTCGAAGCCCTTTTTCTTTCGATAAAAAATTGAACGTGCAGTAAAAATCGAGGCGAAACATCGCTTTACTTTTTGAATTAATTCAGAGTTCCCCTTTACGTTAATAAAAGAATCTTGTTGCCCTGCGAAAGATGCATCGCCGAGGTCTTCTGCCGTTGCTGACGAACGAACCGAAACAAAAACGGGCTCCCGTGAAGATTTCAAAATTGCCAATGCTCCCGGCGAATTCTCAAGTCCGGTAAGATCTATGTTAAGATGGTCGTATGCTTCAAAAATCACACCTTCCAAATTCTTCGGCATATCTGCATTAATTATTATCTCACGAATTTCTCCAGCTTTTTTAGTAAGTCCATCTGTATCATCAACATCTATTTTATTTAAAATTAGTTTTATTTGCTCTTCAATTTTCGCTTCTTTAAGAAAATGATAGAACGCATTAGTTGTTACCACGAACGCCTGAGGCACCGGAAATTTCGAGTTGAACATCTCTCCCAAATTTGCCCCTTTACCACCTGCAAGATTTAAATCATTTTTAGAAAGGTCTGAAAGCCACGCAATATATCTGTCACCCATATATTTTTTTAGAAGAGAGAATATATAAAGATTTGTGTTGATTTGGCTTAGTTTGGGCGGCTGCCCCATTACAACTTGGACAACTATAATTTTAAGAAATAAAAAAGAAGTGTAATATATATGTTTGGATATAGTATATTAAAGCATATAGGTTGAGAGAAATAAAAAAGGTTTTAAAAAAGAGCCCCTGTGGAAGCGAGCTCTTTTTTTTGGTGAACTACTTTTTCTTTTTTAAATAATTCATTATTTGCATAAACCTTTCCCATGAGATAACATCACATAAATATAATGCATTAAATGCGTCAAATGGACATTTAGATTGATCTGCCATTCTGAAAAGTTCGTTATTAGAAAACTTTTTAGTGTGGATAATTGCCCTTGAAAGAGAAAGTGATTCGCCCCCTAAAAATATTTTCTTCAAAAATTTCTTATTAATAGAATTTGCTTCTTCCTGAGAAACCTCCCGAAAATCTTTGTGAAGGGGGAATCTTCGATAAATATTTTTATCCGGTTCCTTTTGTTCTCCTATGGCCACAGCCCCAAATAAATCGTCGTCGGAATCCATTTTTCTATCTGGACCAGAAGATTTCAGAACAATTCCACCAGTAAGATGTGGCATTATTACGATTCGTTTACCCCATCCATCAAAGAACCCAGCCGTAGAAGAAGAACCATTCCTGCAATATCCAAATTCAGGAGAATCAACATGTCCAAAAATAGAATAAATATTCTGTTCATTAGGTACCTTACCAGATTCTGTATAATAACGAAGAGCAGATTTTTTAATTTTATCAAATCTGTATTTAGTGTGCTGTAGCCGAATGGCATCTAACTCCTTTTTTGTTTTTCCAGGAACAATATTGGCATTACTTTCTTGCTTCATAAGTTGACAAGCATCAAAAGATACATTTGTTAAACGACTGCTGATTTTCCATCCATTAAAAAGTAAAATTGATTCTGTGCTAAAAAAATACTCTTTATTATCAGCCAAAAATACTATATAAAGATTGTTTTCTGGAATACTAAAACAAAGCAAATATTTTATAGATGTCCAATTAATTTTATGCTTTTTGGCTTCCGTGTAGAACTCCTCCATTTTTTTGTGGATATTCGTTTTTCGTTTTTCGTTATAAGAAAAAATCTTTGTGGATATTTCTTTCTCCATTTGATTTCTTTTTCCCAGAGGAATAGAATCTATCATCTTATTTCTTTCTGTCGACAACATATGAGAGAAAAAATCAAAAAATCCTTCACCTTTGCTTTTTGTGGGATATAAATAGAATCCATCCATACAATCCTCTTTGCTTAACATTACAAGCTGTGTAATCTTTTTTCTATCTTTTGTTTTTACAGCCTCAAATATTTGTTTAGCAAACATCTCCATACTTTTTACCGGCTCATCCACATCTCTCACTGGCTCAATCATAACCTCATAAGTCAACCCTTCGATACTTGCTTTCCTTGTGGCCCCACTCGCATCCAATTCAAAAGTAAGTTGAGGAATCTCTATAAAAACTTTTGTTGACTCAGTTAATTCCGACAAATTAAAAGCCAGCACAGCCTGTCTGCCAATATGGGTATATGCCAGAGATATCCCTTCGGGAATATAAAAAGGTATTTTATAGATTTTATATTCTGTCCCATATTTTTTTATTAGGCTTTGCAGTCTTTTACTTTCATCTCTGTCTATTCCCCACTTTACTACTCGTTTTATTCCTTCCGCAACTTTTCCAACTTTCCCGCCTACGATATCAGTGGTATTGTCGAATGCCCTTTCTAACTCCGTTTTTTCACTTGATGTTAAATTGTAAGTTCCCTCTATCGTGGCATTGTACTTTTTGAGAAGTTGTGATAATTTTGTATCTTCTGGTGAACAGGCACTAAGAAAACCTAACTTTTCTGTCATGTTATTTATCGTGATGATTGTTTGCATCTCTTTGGTAAGAATCATCTTTTTCGGAAGTATAAAATATATATGGGTATTCGGAACGTCTTCCCGAAATATTTGTTGAAATATTGGTATTCTATGATTTATTTGAGAACCTTCTGGTTTGTGTCCGTATTTTAAAGTTATTCTGTTTTTCTCCTTATGTATAGAAATATTAAATTCAAAGTGTGTTCTCGGAGCACTTGTTTTTTCTTGATAGTTTCCTATTGATTTAATAATTTTCATATAATTTTGGAAGTAAT
>CBDVEE010000014.1:0-10621 GCA_965372925.1 uncultured archaeon | reverse complement strand
ATAAAAATAAAAATAAAAATATTCCCATAATTAATATTCTTTTATTTTTATATTGCATACTTATTAATCAAATTTTAACTATAAAAATATTTCTAATTCTCATTCCCACTTCGCATGTCCGAACTGAACTACTAAATCTGCATCGGTATTGGGCAAATCGCACGCCCCGAAACAAACACCAAGCCAAATGCTGATATGTGCATCCGTTTTCTCTTCTAAATAATCGCTAATCGCCAATCCCCATGGCTTCAGACCATCGGGCAACTGCAACAAAACTTTTTTCGCTTTCTGCTTTTTTATTTCAAAAACAATTCTATCTAATTCTAAATCATAATCTTTTTCTAAATTCGCGATTGTGTAATTCATTTTAATTTCAAGTTATCAACATTTAAAAATCCTCCATCACTTCTTTTTCTATGACAAAAATAAGACAACCAATTGTGACTATCGCGGGTCATGTCGATCACGGGAAAACTTCAATACTAGATAAAATTAGGGAGACCTCTGTTCAGGAAGGCGAGGCGGGTGGAATCACGCAAAAAATCTCGTTTACAACATTGCCGAAGGAGAATATTCAAAAAAGAGCAGGTAATATTTTAGATAAATTTAAAATTCCTCTGGAAATACCCGGATTGCTTTTTATTGATACGCCCGGACATGCTGCATTTACGAACTTGCGAAAACGTGGTGGTTCGTTGGCAGACATTGCAATTTTGGTAATTGATATTAATGACGGAATAAAACCCCAAACAGCCGAAGTTTTACAAATTTTGAAAGCAAATAAAACTCCCTTTATAATCGCGCTAAATAAAATAGACAACATCTCGGGATGGCAAACGTCCGAATCTTTACTGTCTCTCGAAGCAATTGAAAATCAGGCAACTAATGTTAGACAAAACTTCGACGAGAAATTTTACACAATTGTCGGAGCTCTTCATTCACACGGAATCAACGCAGAGATGTATTCAAAAATAACTGACTTTACAAAAAATGTTACAATAGTTCCGTGCTCTGCAAAAACGAGCGAGGGAATTACGGAAATTCTGGCTATGTTGACAGCCCTGTCGCAAAAATTTTTGAAGGACAGAATTAAAATTAAAGAAGTTGGCAAAGGTGTAGTGTTGGAAATTAAAAAAGGCAAGACAATGAATTATTTAGAATGTATTCTTTACGACGGGAAACTGACAAACAAAGATGAAATTGCGATTGCATCATTCGAGAATCCAATTGTAACGAAAGTCCGAAACATTCAGGAAGTTCAACCTTTGAATAAAGGTTTCAAAACAGAATCAGAAGTCGAAGCGGCAACAGGAATTCAGTTACAAATAATATCCAAAGAGGAAATTCTACCAGGTATGCCTTTTCAAATAATTACGAAAGAAAACACTCTTGAAAAAATCACAGAAGAATTTGCCGAAGAAATATCAGAGGAAATTCGGACGGACGAATTTGGGATTGTAGCAAAGGCAGATTCTTTGGGTTCACTTGAGGCACTTTTAGTTCTTTTAAGACAAAAACAAATTTCTGTAGTCAAAGCTGGCATTGGACCAATTTCAAAGAAAGATGTGTATTTAGCAAATACTCTCCCTGAAGAAGATAAAATAATTTTGGGTTTTAATGTTGAACTTGCAGACGAGGCTAAAGTTGAAGAATTGAAAAATGTTAAAGTCCTAACAAATCCAGTTGTCTATAAGTTAATTGAGGATTTAGAAGAATGGAAAGCCCAAAAACTAAAAGACATTGAGAGAAAGAAATTAAATGAACTTCCAACTATTTCAAAAATAACCGTGCTCGATTTTGTATTTAGAAATTCCTCTCCCGCAGTTTTCGGAGTAATAGTAAATGGTGGTATACTGAAAAAAAGAGAGCGGTTCATAAATAAAGATGATGTAAAAATCGGACAAATAAAAGAAATTCAGGAAGATAAAAATACAGTTCAGGAAGCATCAAGGGGGAAAGAGGTAGCAATCTCTGTTCCGGGGTTAAATTTTGAAAGACAAATTACTGTCGGCGAATCGTTGTATACAAATTTATCAGAAACCCAATTTCGGCAATTTAAAAAACATAAAGATTTATTGTCTGCTGAAGAAAAATCTGTTTTGCAAGAAATTGCTCAAATTAAAAGAAGGGAAAATACGACTTGGGGAATATGAATCCCAAACTTTAAAAACCCAAATTTCCAACTAATTATAATTATAAGCTGAGAAAAGACTAAATGTCGATGACCCTCGGAAACTTAAAATGGTATTCAAAATAAACGTGTCGCACAAAGGAAAAACTTTCAAAGTTGAAAATGAAAATGAAAACTTAGTTGGCTATTCAATTGGAGATAAAATCGAGGGTAAAGAAATTTCAGAAGAATTGGTGGATTACGAAATTGTAATAACGGGAACGTCCGATAAGGCAGGTTTTACCGGGATGATAAACATTGATGGACCAAATTTACACAAGGCTTTACTTACTTACGGAAAAGGTATGCGTAAAAAACCAAAAGGCGAGAAAAAGTTTAATAAAAAACCAAAAGGACTTCGATTGACAAAAACGGTTCGAGGAAAAGAAATATCTCTTGACATAGTTCAGATTAATACAAAGGTTCTCAAGGAAGGTTCTAAAAAATTTGATACTCTTTTTGAAACTCCTGCTGAAGAGACGATTGAAAAAAAGAAGTAGATACAACGAAGTCGACTAACTCAAAGGAGAACGCTACCTGCGAACAATTCGCTTCGAGCAAAATTAAACAAAAATTCAAGACTATTTTGCGAAATGCAAATTGCGAGTTACGGGAACTGTTAATTCCGTCGGAAAGAGTAATTTTATAAACTCTTTTTAATTATCTTTCTAAGGTGATACAATGTTAGAAAATTTAACGAATTTATTTACAGGCGAAACTAATTTAATTTTGACTTTGGCATTTTTTACGACTGTAATTATTATTTATTCTATTTTTGTATTTTACTTTTATCGGTTTCTCGCAAAAAAAAATATTATTGAACTTAACCTCGGACAATACAATCAATACAATAATCCAACAATCGTCAAAATTTCCGCGGTTATTTTTTATATTATTGAATATATCATCCTGCTCCCAATTTTAACATTCTTCTGGTTTGCCTTCCTCGCAGTTTTAATTTTATTATTATCCAAAGGAACTGACACTAACACTATTCTATTAATCTCGGCCGCTTTAGTCGCATCAGTCAGGGCTACGTCTTATATCAGTGAAGATTTGTCGAAAGACCTTGCGAAAATGGTTCCTTTTACACTTCTTGCAATCGCAATAACAACTACGGGCTTCTTCGATGTCAATGCTTTAATCTCACAAATTTCCAAAATTCCTTCGCTGTTTTCTAATATTTTATATTATCTATTATTTATTGTAACTATAGAACTTGTTATGCGAATTGCTGATTTTGTTCAATCTGTATTTCAATCATCAGAATCAACCGAAGAATAGTCTTCTGTCGAAAAACCATCCGATAGTGAACAGTCTATATTGACTTTAAGAAGTCTTAAAAAGCCACTTTCTTAAATAAATATATGACAGAAAACCTAGATATTTCAAAAATGGACACGATAAATGTAGGTATAGTCGGACATATTGACCACGGGAAAACGACGCTTTTGCAAAGGTTGTCGGGCAAATGGGCGGATACGCACTCCGAGGAATTGAAGCGGGGAATTACAATTAAGTTAGGTTATGCGGATGCAATTATTAGAGATGATAACGGGACACTAACGGTAGATAAAAAATCTGAAGGAAAGCCGATTCGATATATTACTTTTGTCGATGCTCCAGGACACGAAATGTTAATGGCAACAATGCTTTCTGGTGCGGCAATTATGGACGCAGCAATTTTAGTTATTGGAGCAAACGAGAATATTAGACCGCAAACACAAGAGCATCTCATTGCGCTTAAAGCAAAAAAAATCAAAAACATAATCATTGCACAAAATAAAATTGACCTTGTTTCAAAAGAGCAAGCAATGAATAATTACAATGCAATTAAACAATTCGTCAAGGGAACGATTGCAGAAAACGCGCCAATTATTCCCATCTCCGCATCACAGGGAGTTAATATAGATAAGATTTTGGTTGAACTGTGTAATATAAAAATTTCAAAACCAGATTTAAATGAGAAGCCGATATTTTTGATTGCTCGGAGTTTTGACATTAATAAGCCCGGGATGAAGATTAATGAACTTCACGGCGGAGTTCTTGGTGGTGCTTTAAAGCAAGGAAATTTAAAAATTGGGGATGTAATCGAAATCAAGCCGGGCTATTCTTACAAGAAGCAAGATGCATATCATTACAAAACTGTAAAGTCAAAAATCGTTTCGATGCAAAAAGGAGAATATCCAATTACCGAGGCAGTGCCGGGAGGAAGTTTGGCAATCGAGACTGAACTTGATCCGGCCTTGACGAAAGCCGATGCACTTTCAGGTGGTGTAGCTTCCGTTGAAGGGATACTTCCAGAGATTACAGAAAAAATAACAATAAAGTATACTTTGTTTGATAAGGTATTAGGAACAGAAAAACGTGAACCTGTTCAGAAATTAAAGCCAAACGAAATGTTAATGTTGAGTCTAAATACTTCAATCACCGTCGGGCAGATTATTAAAACCGACAAAGATTCTGTAGACTTATCTTTAAAAATCCCAGTCGTTCCACTCAAGGGCGAATCAATTGGAATCGCGCGAAATTCAAACGGACATTGGCGATTAATCGGGTTTGGGGAAATTATAGCATGCCCCAACCAATGATAAAATAAATCCGTGAGGGTATAGCATGCCCCAACCAATGATAAAATAAATTTGCGAGGGTATTTAAAGTCAAAAGATTAGTCTATGTTATGCAAAAGAAATCCCCACTAGAAACTACTTCCAAAAAAATAGATTACATATATGCGGGCAAAGAATCTTTAGCTGAACTTATTAGAAAGTCATTTCCGAAACAGTTAATTCCAACGAAAAGAGTCGGTCCTATTCTTGGATGGATATTCTTAGCGGTCATAATAATTGCTTTAGTGCAATTTCCATTTGGTCAGATGTTATCTGGAAATGTAGATATAGTAATGGGTGTTGGTTATCCCTGGCATTTTCTTGAGTTTGATTTATTAAATGTTGAAAGCTTCCCCCTTCTACCGATAAATCTTTTTCTTGATATTATATTGTATATAATAATAGCTTACATAATAGATATAGTTTTAAATCTAATATTAACAAGTTCTATCTTTAAATCCGAAAAAGAAAAAAGGCGACGGCCTATAGTTTTCAAAGATAAAAAACCGAATGTAGCTGAGAAAGTCACAAAAAAAATTTTTGACAAATCAAATCTATAAGATAATTATTTCCCCTCAATAAAAACAGGATTCTCTCTAAGAATTATTTCAACCTTATCTCCATTCACTACTTGCGATTTTTGTTTCTGTCTTAAAAAAATTAAGATAATTATTATTCCTCAACTTCCACAATTCCTTCATCTGTCGGCACTCTGGACAAATCGACAGCCTTATCTCCATCTTTTAGCTTAATAACCCTAACTCCCTGAGTGGCTCTGCCCATTATTCTGATATTTTTTAAAGGCATTCTAATCACAATTCCTTTCTTCGTTGTTATGATAACATTATCTGAATTACTAACCGAACGTGAAGTCACAATTTTTCCTGTTTTGTCAGTCACTTTCATATTAATAATTCCTTTTCCTGCTCTTCCAGTTAAACGATAGTCTCCGATTTCAGTTCGTTTGCCATATCCTTTTTGTGCGATAGTTAAAATGGAAAATTTGGACTCATCTTCTAATGGCAAAACTTCAAGTGATACAACCTTATCGTCGTTGCTCATCTTAATTCCAGTCACGCCATATGAAGCTCTACCCATAGAACGAACATCACTTGAATTAAATCTAATTGCCTGACCATTCTTTGTAACCAAAAGAACTTCTTGTTTTTCTTTTAAGGGTTTGACACCAATTAAAACATCGTTGGTTTCTGCTACCTTGATTGCCTTGATTCCGCCTTTTCGAGGATGTGCAAACTGTGACAATTCTATTTTTTTAACAACACCTTTTTCTGTCGCCATCATTAAATAATCTTCAAATTTTTTGACAGCTAAAATTGAAGTTATCTTTTCATCTTTCAGCTCAAGCAAATTTATAATTGCCTTACCTTTTGTTAGCTTAGTAGAAGCAGGAACCTTATATGCCTTCAACCAGTGCACCTTTCCTTTATCTGTAAAGAATAGTATATAGTCATGTGTTGAGCAAGTTAACAGCTCTTTGACAAAATCATTTTCGGTTAAATCTGAACCAATTACGCCCTTACCTCCTCTTCTTTGTTCTTTGTACTGTTGTAAGTCAAGTCTTTTAATATAGCCCTTATCGGTTATAGTTACAACGACATCTTTTTTATCAACTAAATCTCTCTCTTCAAATTCTGAAACTTCCCCTATAATTTTTGTTCTCCGATTATCTCCATAGGTATCTTTTAATTCATTTAACTCTTTTTTAATAATTTTTAAAATCAGTTGTTCATCTCCAAGAATCTTATTTAATTTTTCAATTAATTCTTTTAGACTTTTTTCTTCATTCTTCAGTTTATCAAATTCTAAATTAGTAATCTGATGTAGCCTCATATCTAAAATCGCTTCAACTTGTTTGTCGCTCAAATTATATTTAATTTTTAGCTGTATTCCTGCATCTGCCTTTGTTTTTGCTGCCCGAATCAATCGAACAACTTCACCGATATTTGACTGTGCAACTAAAAGACCCTCGACGATGTGTAATCTTTTCTCGGCCTTAGATAAATCAAATTCCTTAGTTTTTCGAATAACACCTTGCCGATGTCCCAAGTATACTTTGATATACTCACGTAAAGTTAGTAGTTTTGGTACGCGATTTACTAATGCTAACATATTAGCGTTAAAACTAATTCTTAGTTGTGTATACTTATATAATCTATTCAGGGTGAATTTTGATTCGCTTCCTTTTCGTAGTTCAATTACAACACGGACTTTCCCTCTAGCTGACTCGTCCCGAATATCTACAATGTCAGGAAATTTTTTATCCCGAACTAAATTAGCGATTTGTTCGATTAACTGCGATTTATTTACCTGATACGGAATTTCGTTAATTATAATTTTAGTTTTTCCCTTTGCGGTTTTTGGCTCTTCAATATTTGCCTTACCATCTAAAATTAATCTTCCTTTACCTTCTGTATAAATTTTCTTAATTTCGCCACTAACCATTCCCCCGGTTGGAAAATCTGGGGCTTTAATTGCAGTAATTAATTCTTTGTCTTCACACTTTGAATTGTTTAAATAAGTTAAAATCGCATCACAAGTGTTGTTCAAATTATGTGGGGGAATGTTCGTGGCCATACCGACGGCGATACCAGATGCTCCATTTAAAAACAGGTTGGGCAATTTTCCGGGTGTAACTATTGGCTCATTAAGAGTATTATCATAATTGGTCATCATCTCAACAGTATTTTTATCAATATCCATCAACAATTCTTCTGAAATTTTTTCCATTTTTGCCTCGGTATACCTAGAAGCTGCTGCACTATCCCCGTCCATGCTACCAAAATTTCCTTGACCTACAACTAGCGGATATCTCAACGACCAGCTTTGTGCCATCCTAACCATAGCATCGTAGATTGAAGCATCTCCGTGTGGATGATATTTACCCATTGTATCACCGACAATTCTACCGGATTTTTTTGTCTGCCTATTATGAAAAATACCCATCTCATTCATTGTCCAAAGAATTCTACGATGAACCGGTTTTAATCCATCCTCGGCTGACGGTAATGCTCGAGCAATAATGACGGACATAGCATAATTCAAATAGGCTTCACGCATCTCGGCCGAAATTTTGACATCAATTAATTCTTTTGCTTTCACCGATGCTTTCATTTTTTCCATTTGTCTTTGTGTTTCATCAGCGTCCTTAATTGCTTTGTCTAAGTCCTCAACTTCTTTCACGTTTCCATTCTCAATAATTCCCTCATTCATCGTTTAATCCTCCTAGTTTTTTTAACAACTTTCTTCTTCGCTTTATTTGATGACATTAAAGCTTTTTTGCTTGTAACCAATATAGGAAAGCTCTGCATTTCGAATCCACATTCTCCACATTTCATCTTCGGTATAACCCCAAACAAATTTCCTAACTCAAAAACATACTTTACATCATGGGATTTACATTTAGGACAAAATGATATTTTAATTTTATCTTTCATTATAAATCAACCTCCGATAGTTGTTTAATTAAATCATTTGAATCTTCATACTCAATTACATTTTTTTCCAACTCTATATATAAATTATTTATATCTTCTCCTGTAACTGCCTGACCAATAAAAAATTTCACAAATTACCTCCACACAAAATTACATCATTCGCCAAGTCCCTACCAGCAAAGCGTCCGACAAGCAAAGCGTCCGACAAGCAAAGCGTCCGACAAGAGCAACCAAAGGTTGCCGACCCGATTTGTGAAATTTGTAATTTCACAAATCCACCTCCGCCTTGTCAGCATTCTCTTCTATAAAAGCTCTTCGTGGCGCGACCACATCTCCCATCAGTAAACTGAAAGTTTCATCGGCTATAACTCCACCTTCAATTGAAACTTGTTTTAGTCGTCGTGTCTTTGGATTCATCGTCGTATTCCACAACTGCTCATCGTTCATCTCACCAAGACCTTTAAATCGACTGACTTCAACTTTTCCTCCAAGCTCATCCGTTTTTTTCTTCAACTCATCGCTCGTATAAGCATAGTAATCTTTCGTTCCTTTTTTGAGTTTGTAAAATGGTGGTACCGCAACAAAAATATGTCCTTCCTTAATCAACTCTGGGACATATCTAAAAAAAAGAGTTAGTAATAATGCTTTAATGTGCTGTCCGTCAACATCGGCATCTGTCATGATTATAATTTTATTATACCTCAATTTTGAAATGTCAAAACTGTCACCGACGCTGGTTCCGATAGCAGTAATTAAATTTGAAATTTGTTCTGATGCAAGTGCCTTTGCGGGATTTGATTTTTCAACATTTAAGACCTTTCCTCGTAGCGGTAAAATTGCTTGAGTCTCTCGATCACGACCTCCCTTAGCGGTGCCTCCTGCCGAATCACCCTCGACAACATAAAGTTCGGTTAATTCTTTTTTTCGGCTTGAGCAGTCAGCTAACTTTCCGGGCAAACCAGAGCCAACGCCTAGTGCATTTTTTCTTCTAACTAAATCTTTGGCTTTTTTAGCAGCCTCTCTTGCTTTCAGAGCGGATGAAGCTTTGATTAAAATCGCTTTGGCAACAACAGGATTCTCTTCTAAAAAATCGCTCAAAGCCGAAGTTGCCATTGAATCAATAATTCCCTTAATTTCACCATTGCCTAATTTCGTTTTGGTCTGACCTTCAAATTGCGGATCGCTCATCTTTAAAGAAATTACGGCAGTAATACCCTCACGAACATCGTCCCCTGTCAATTTTTGTCCTTTTTTTAGAATTCCTTTTTTGGTTCCGTAATCATTAACCACTCTCGTTAAGGCTGACTTTAAACCAATGACGTGAGTTCCGCCCTCGATTGTGTTGATTGTATTCACAAATCCCTGAATGTTTTCGTTATAAGAATCCGAGTACTGAATCGCAACTTCTACAATAACTCCGTTGTCTTCTCTTCTGAAATGAATCGGCTTCTGATGAATCGGCTTTCTCGTTTTGTTTAACCACTTAACAAATTCAATTAGTCCTCCCTGATAATGGAATGTATCGCTTCTTTCTTGAGGCTCACCAGAGTTACCTACTTGCAGGTTCTTGTGTCCAATCCAACGGGTATGCCCCTTTGGGGCGGAGCCTCTCAAATCTTTTAATATAATTTTCAAACCCGCATTTAAGAAACAAGTTTCTCTGAATCTGGTTGACATGGTTTTGTAATCAAAATCAATTGTAGAAAAAATACTGTCATCAACCATAAATGTAATCTTTGTTCCGTGTGCTTCTAAATTTGCTTTCCCAATAATTTTCATGTCGCCTTTTGGTATACCAATTTTATAACTCTGTGAATAAACTTTTCCATTTTTTATAACTTCGACTGTCATATTGTTCGACAGTGCCGCAACAACCGAAATCCCGACGCCGTGTAGTCCTCCGGAAACAGCATAGGTTTTATTATCGAATTTACCTCCGGCATGTAGCTTTGTAACAATAATTTCCATTGCTGGTCTTTTGTAAACAGGATGTAAATCAACCGGCATGCCTCTCCCGTCATCTTCAATTACTACAGAATTATCTTTATTGATTGTAACATTAATTGTCGTCGCAATCCCTGCCATGTGCTCGTCGACCGAATTGTCTAAAACTTCCCAGACCATGTGATGTAAGCCGTACTTATCAGTAGAACCGATGTACATGCTCGGTCTTTTTCGGACTGCTTCAAGCCCCTCCAAAACCGTAATGTCCTTTGCTGAATAATCTGTATTAGTCATAATAAATTCCTCTTTATGACATTGAAAAACACTTTTAGTTTATAAACGTTTAGGTGATAAAAATGAAATTTATCGTCGCTGATGGGAAAGTTGGATTGAAAATTGACTAGAAAATATTATTACTTCAAATTCTTTTTCGCCGCATATTT
>CBDVEE010000013.1:0-10648 GCA_965372925.1 uncultured archaeon | reverse complement strand
AAAATTCGTGAACCACATTCTGGGCAGACAAATCTTTTTTTCAAGTCTCCCGACTTTAGGTTATTCCCACAATGAAAACATTTGTATCCTGCCATTTTAATTCTTAGTTTTTTGGGTTTTTAAATGAAACGCTCCACCCGCAAATTTTTTTTCGCACTTTGAACATTCCCAAATTGAACGCGCCTGCCTTTTTGCTCGACCTTTACAAAACGGACACTCTTGCTTAACTCGCTGTTTTCTTTCTACAGCTATGAGCTTCTGCTTTACTTTTCCATACCCTGCGCCAAATCTTCCTGCGCTTCCGATTTTTTTCTTTTTTACTGCCATTTTATTATTTGTGTTTTTGTGATGGGGGTCACTCTCACAATTTGCATTTCGCAACGATATTTTTTAAACTTTTCTTGTCGTTGCTCAAAGCGAATTGCTCGGGATTTGATTCAAATCCACTGTGTTTCTGCAATGGGGCCACGCGGATTTGAACCGCGGTCGCGAAGTCCCAAACCTCGAATCATACCAGGCTAGACCATGGCCCCATGGTTATGATGTGATTTATTGATTAATAAAGCTATTCTTTCTTTTCTTCTTCTGGAGTTTTAGTTACAGCCTCGGCTTTCTTCTCTTCCTCGGCTGCCTTTTCTTCTTCTTCAGCTTTTTGAACAGCTTCCTGTTGTTCTGCTATATTTGCAAAGTAATCATCTAATTCTTTTCGTTTTTCAGGATTAACATCAGTTTTTTGTGCTGAGATTTCTTCAGTATATTTTCCTTTTGCAATTTCTTTTAGAACTTCGCTTATTTCTTTGTTTTCGACTAATACTCCAAGTGCCTGGCAGGTTCCGAGAATGGATTTTATCGTTGCCATAAAGTCATTTGAAAGCATACTGTCGTGTTTTGCTTTTGCTATTGAAATTATTTGCTCAATAGCAAAATTACCTACTCGCTGTTTTAATCTCGCTCCGGACGCTTTCTCGATTTTCAACTCTTTTTTGATTAACTCTGAAGTTGGTGGCGATAGGACTTTGATTGAAACTGTTTTTGTTTTTGGGTCTATCGTCAGATGAACGGGAACGGTTACGCCTTTGAATTCTGAAGTTGCTGTATTTACGTCGGAGATTACTTGACCGACATTGATTCCCATTGGACCAAGTTGTTGTGCAACTGCCGGACCTGGTGTCATATTTCCGCCTTCAACTAATAATTTAACAAGTGTCATGATAATTTTTTGAAAAGTTGGTTTTTAAGGATTTGCATTTTTAAAAACCAGGGTTTTTACCCAGTAGGTGATCTGGTGATCTAAACACTTCGAAAAGTGAATTAGAACTACTCTTCTTCTAAGTCCTCCCTTCTGATTACTCTGATATTGTCTATTTTTACTGTTACTGGTATCGGAACTGCCGCGCCTAATAGGGAAACAATGCATTCGTTTTTTGGTTTATCAACTCGAACAACTTTCGCCTTTTCATTTTTGAAAGGTTCTGAAATAATTTCTACAATGTCGTTTTTCTCGATTTTAATATCTGCTACAACTGGCTCAAGCATTTGTTTTACTTTATCATAGGTCACGGTCTCGCCTATGATTCCTTTTACATAGGGTAAATTAAAAACTGCGTCTTCTGCTAATTTATGATCTGGAGATTCCAAGAAAATATAACCTCTTAATCCGTGTGGTCGTGCGAGCGCGTAGATTCCAATTTTCTTTTTCTTGACTTTATCGGCAATCATTTCTGATGCTTTATCTTCTTTATTTGCTGTCACTTTTACGATATAGATTGAAGATTCAAATTCTCGTTTTGGTTTTTCTTTAATTTCAGATTCTTCTTCTCGCCGCTCGGCAGTCTCTTCTTTTGTCGATTTTATTGTTTCTTTTTTAATTTTATCTTCTTCTGAAATTGTAGAGGGATGTTTTGATCCTTTGATTTTTGGAGCAAACTTTTCTTCAGCAGTGTTGCTACTATTATCTTCATTTAGATAGTCAAATTCATCGTTATATCCAATTTCCATATATATTGCTCCAGCTAGTTCTTAAAAATCTAAGAACTAGATGTTAATAATTAAAAATTATAGTTTAAAAAGATTTTGGTGGTCGCAGTATTATCCCGTAGGAAACATCGGCTTTATAATGATTTGAAAGACGAACCCTAATGCACCGATGATTAGAAGTCCGATTGCGGTAACTTTTGATATTGTTTTAAATTCTTCCATGTTTGGTTTTTTTAGTAACTTCCAAACTCTAAGATATTTGTGATATTGCGAGGAAATTTTCCGTATTGATTTGGCTGTCATCTTGATTAGAGATATTTTGAGTTTTTAAAAATTTGCATTTTTAAAAACTAAAGTTTTTACTCAGTAGGTATCTCTGGTGAGCTAAAAATTTTGGCAAATATATATTTTATCAAAATCAATAAATCATTCTTTGAAAAATTCAATTCCGAATTCGTCTTCCATGTCCTGTCGTCTGGCTTCTTGAATTGGCAATCGCTCACCTGATATTTGCGGGGATTTTACGCCAGTAATTATTACCATAACTTTTATGGATTTCTCAAGGTCTTTTGAAATTTGGGCACCTGAAATTAATTTTGCATCTGGAGAAAGTTGTTCGCCAATTTTGTGGATAACCTGTTTGTATTCGTCGAGAGATAGGTCTGTTCCGCCGATTACGTTTACTAGAGCTCCTTGCGCATTTTTAATGTCGACATCTAACAATGGGTTATTCAGGGCTTTGTCTACTGCTTCCATTGCTCGGTCGTTTGAGTCGGATTCGCCCATTCCAATCAAGGATACTCCGCCGTTTGCCATAATTGTTTTTATATCTGCGAAGTCTAGGTTTACTAATCCCGACGAAGTTATTAATTCGGTGATTCCTTTAACTGCATTTGTTAGAATTTCGTCCGCGACTTTGAAGGCTATTGGCAAAGGTAAATCTGGAGCGAGGTCGAGTAATTTGTCGTTTGGAATTACAATTAGTGTGTCTACTATCCCCTCCATTCTATCGAGCCCTTCCATTGCATTTTCTATCCGCTTTGCTCCTTCTACGGTGAAAGGCAGTGTCACAACTCCGATTACTAATGCGCCTTGTTTTTTTGCCATTTCAGCTATGACTGGTGCCGCACCTGTGCCGGTCCCGCCACCAAATCCACAAGTTACAAAAACTAAATCGGAGTTTGTTAATTTTTTCTTAATTTCCTGTTGTTGCTCTTTTGCGGCTTCCGCTCCGATTCGGGGATTTGAGCCAGCACCCAAACCTTTTGAAATTTCTCTTCCGATTAGAATTTTATGGTCTGCGTTTGAATAAAGTAAATCCTGTGCATCTGTATTTATTGCAATTATTTCTCCTCCTTTGATTCCAACTTCCCGCATTCGTGAGGTTGTGTTTCCGCCGGCACCACCGACACCAATAACTTTAATACGCGCAGATTGTTTTTTTAGTATATCTTCTAACTCTCTATCTATCTCGGAATTTGCATTACGCTGAGGAGTGGGCTGAAAGTTTGGAGTATCTTCTGCGTCATCTCTTTCTAATATATCATCCATGTAATAAAAAGAAAATTTGAGTTTATAATGATTTATGGTGTAGAGTGGATATTATTATTTTCTCTTCTCTTCAACGATTTTGCCTTCTATTTTTAGACCTAGAATTTCCTCGAATTTTGGCGCGAACATTCGGATGAATGGCTCGAATTGTTTCTCTATTTTGAATATAATTGTTTGGCTATCTATAACAAAATCAAAAGTTTTTTGGAAAAGGAATTCTTGAAGTGCGTTGATTTTGTCTTTTTGATCTGTTATGATTCTATTTATTTTGTATGTATAGGTTACTTCTTTTCCTGCAAGTGGGTTGTTGAAATCGACCAGCGTTCTGCCTTGGTCACTCGATAAAATTTTCACGAGTTGTCCATCAAGCGTAATTTGCATTCCCCGAACCGGATCAATTTTTTGCTCGTGAAAAAGTTTTGTAGGAACCATTTTAACCATTTGTGGATTTCGTTTTCCGAATGCGTTTTCTGGTTTAATATTTATTGTGTAGGATTTTTCTGTCGCCTTCCCGATTAGGTCGTCGTCGAAACCTTTTGGGAGCATTTTGTGTCCAACGGATAAGATAAATGGTTTAATATTTTTAATATCCATATTAGCTTTTTTTGCATCGGCTTTGACGTTTGTGTCGAAAATTTCATTTGTACTTGTGACTTTGCCTGTAAATTCAATTTCTGTAAAATCGTTTTTATTGATGATCATAAATGAATTGGGGATTTTGGGTTTTTAAGAGTTTTGGCAAGCTTCTTAAAAACCAGGGTTTTCACCCAGTAGGTATCTCTGGTGAGCTAAAAATTTTGGCAAGCTTCTTAAAAACCAGGGTTTTCACCCAGTAGGTATCTCTGGTGAGCTAATTTGGAGGGCAAGTTTTATAAATGAATTTTTTTATTTATTGTTATGGTAGCAAAAGTTATTGATGCGACGGAAATGCGTGTTGGAACATATTTATTGATTGATGGAGTTGCGCATCAGGTTAAAAAAATGGATATTTCTAAAACTGGGAAACACGGGCATGCTAAGGTTCGGTTCGAGGCGGTTTCGGCTTTCACTGGAAAGAAAAAAGTTATGGTCATTCCAGGTCACGACAAGTTCGAGGTTCCTATGATTGAAAAGAAAGCGGCACAGGTTCTTTCAGTTTCTGAAAATATGGCTAGTGTAATGGATAGTGAGAGTTTTGAAAATTTTGATTTGGAAATTCCTGAGGATTTGCAGGACTCTATTGTTAGTGGTGTTAGTGTCGAGTATTGGGATATAGAGGGAGATAAATTATTGAAGAAGGTTTTGTGATGGCGACTAAAATTCCTGCAGCACAAAATAGATTATATAAGAATGCGTTTGTCTGTAAAGTTTGTAAGCATAAAATGAAGATTGAGCCACAGAAAATTTTGACGGGGAAAGCGAGATGCCGGAAGTGTAAGGGTAAAGATTTTAGACCTGTTAGAAAGAAATAACTCAGGGAGATATCTCCCTTAGATGTGTACCCTCTTATTTAGTGATAATAAAAATTGATTTTTCTTAACGCCGTCGTCCAAAGGACAACCTACGACTAAAAAATTTATTTGCTGGCTTGTGCAACTGGAAGAAAGACCAAGTTTAAAAACTCCTTTTTGTAATTATTAGAATGGTGGATTTTTGGATTTATGATGTCGGGTTTATGATTTTGTTTAGTGGCTTCGTTGCTTGGTTTTTGAATTCGCGTAAGAAAGATTTGAGTCGAGAGGGGATAATTTTTATGTATCGGACAAAGTTTGGAATTGATGTGATTAAATATATAGGGGATAATTTTAAGAGAGGATTGCATAAAATTAAGTATCTTATTGTTGGTGTTGGGTTTGTGCTGATGGGGGCGATGATTTGGATGTTGGGGCAAACTGTTTCTATTTATTTATTGCACCCTGAGATTACGAAAATAATTAAGGCGCCACCGATTGCTCCGCTAATTCCGTATTTCCCGAAGCTGTTTGGAATGGAGAGTTTTTTTCCTCCTTTTTATTTTACTTATTTTATTGTAGCACTGGCGATTGTGGCAATTGTTCACGAGTTTTCGCACGGAATTTATATGAGATTATTTAAAATTAAAATTAAATCTACCGGATTAGTTTTTCTTGGTCCTATTTTAGGGGCGTTTGTTGAGCAAGAAGATAAGAGTTTCAAAAAGAAAAAGAAGTTGGAGCAGATGACAGTTTTGGGAGCAGGAGTTTTTGCTAATCTTCTTTTTGCTTTGATATTTTATGGACTTTATGTTGCGTTCTTTTTTAGTTCATTTGCTGCGTCAGGATATATTTTTAATTCGTATGGGGTTGGAGTAGTTCCGCTGGAAAATATAACCGAGTTTTCTAATGATAGTGAAGTGTTGATAAAAATAACAACAGATAGTGGAAATTATTATTTAGATGAGAGACTCGCTGTTCAACTAACTCAAAACAACGGGCAGTATTTGATTGCTTATTCTGAAGCGCCGGCAGTTTTGGCTGGAATGCGTGGGGCGATTATTCAGGCTGACGATGTGAAAATTGATGGGCAGGATAAGTTGAGAGAATTTCTGGAGAATAAGGACCCCGGTGAGAGTGTTAAATTTATAACCGAGGATAATGAGGGAATTAAAGAATATGATATTGTTTTGGGTGAACATCCTGAGGATTCAAGTCGAGCATATCTTGGGGTCGGGCATTCGGCGTCGAGTCCGAGAGGAATTATACAGGGCGTTCTTGTGAAGTTTATGAGTTTCAAAGATAGTTCAACTTTGTATAAACCTACGTGGGATGGGAACTTTGTTTATTTCATTTACCATTTGCTTTGGTGGGTTATGATTATTAATTTACTTGTGGCTTTATTTAATATGATGCCACTTGGAATGCTCGATGGCGGGCGTTTCTTTTATTTGACCGTGCTCGGTATTTTTAAATCGGAAAAGGTCGCAAAGATGGCGTATAAAATTGCAGGACGTGTAATTTTATTCATGTTTGTATTGTTGATGTTTTTTTGGTTTATTAGAATTATTTAGCTAGATATTGAGTTGTGATTGATATTGTCGATTGCAAATATTTTAAAAGTGTTTCTTTTTCAATATAAGATGGAAAAAGTAATTTTAACTTCGCAGGAATGTAAAAACTTAATACCCCATTGGCCGGAATTACAGGAAAGGAGCATAGAACATTTACTTAGAATGAGCGTGAGAAAAAGTAATTTTGACTCTGAGATAAATGTTATGAGTCCTGTTGGAATAGTTATTATGGATGATGGTTATATAGTAAATGGAAAACATCGTGCTACAATAGGCGGATGGTGTGAATATAATTTGGAAGCTTATGTGGTTAAAGGAGAGCACGATGTAATATATCATTTGACACATAAGGCTTATGGGAAAACGGGAAAGGAAGGATTAATCAGAGCAATAAATGAAAAGGAGTATCTCGTTAATCTTTGCAAACATGAGGAGATATTTTCTATTAATGATTTAATAAAGAAATATTTAGGTACACTTCTTTAATTTATTTTTTAATTAACATTATAAAGAGTTCTGCGGATTAATTTGTATGGTTAGAAAAAATCCTAAGCGAAAATCTAATATCAGTGATGTTAAAGGTATTCTTAAGAAAGAGGGGTATGGAATTATTGGTGAGCATAGTGCTGTGAAAATTTGTCTTTGGACGAAGCACGCTCTTCGGGGGGATAGTGGATGCTGGAAAGAAAAGTTTTATGGGGTTAGTTCTGCGGGCTGTTGCCAGATGACTCCGAGCCTGTTTCATTGCGAAAATAAATGTCTTCATTGTTGGAGAAATCTGGATTATACTTCTGACAAGAAAATAGAAAATATTGATGACCCAATTAAAATTTTAGATGGGATTGTTGAAGCTCGGAAAAAATTGTTAGCTGGATTTAAAGGTCGGAAAGGAATTGATTTGAAAAAGTTTGAAGATGCACTTGAGCCGAAGTTATGGACGATGAGTCTGTCTGGTGAGCCGACTTTGTATCCGCGATTAGGGGAAATGTTTAAGGAAATTCGTCGAAGAGGAGCTATTTCATTTTTAGTAACTAACGGTTTGAATCCCGAAGTTTTAGCCGGATTTACGAAAGATGAATTGCCAACACAGATTACAATTTCTACCAATGCTCCAAATGAAAAGTTGTTTAAAATTTGGCATCGCTCGACGAAAGTTGATGCCTGGAAAAAATTTAATGAGAGTTTGGATGTTTTGAAAAAACTGAAGGGAATAGTAAGGAGAATTGTGCGTTTGACTTTGGTTAAGAAAGGTAATGGAGAATTTGGCGAGGTGACAAATATGTCGGAGGAAAATATTGGGGAGTATTGTAGTTTGATTAGAAAAGCCGAACCTGATTTTATTCACGTCAAGGGGTTTATGTCTGTTGGATATGCTCGGGCGAGAATGGGATATGATAAACAACCATGGTTTGACGATGTTAAGAAATATGCTTTGAAGATTGCGAAGAATTTGGACGGATATGAAATTGCAGGTGAAGATGAGAGAAGTTGTGTTGTTATGCTAGCTCGGGATGGGGTGAAGTTGAGGATTGAGAGGGTTTAATTACAAAAACACAACACCATCTTTTGTAAGAGCTGTGAATCTGACTCCGACGGGCAAACCTAATAAAGCTGATTGGAGTGCCATGTGTTCTTTGCCATTGCCGGATGCGATTGAAAGTGCAACTTCTAACCCCTGGAATTTTCCTTCGAGTTTTTTTGCAAATTCTTTTTTTAATTGAACAAGAGATTTGTCCGAATCAAATTCAATGAAATCAAAAGGAGTGTCATGAACCTGAAACTCTTTTGCAAAAGCCGGACCGACAACTATAATTTTTTCCCATTCTCCTTTTTGCATTAAACCCGCGACCTGTCCCCACGTCCCCTTCCCTGTTGATAGTAATGCTATTAATTCCATCTTGTTAAAATGATTGAATGTTATTTAAGGATTTGTGTGGTTGGGTATATTTTCGGAAACAAGAAGTTTTATAAACCAAATTTTCGCTTAAGTTACACTACTGTTAGTAGTAGACGAAAGTCGAAATAAATTCTAACGGTTTTATAAAATGGAAATTAAAGATGCGCTTATCGAATTAAGAAAGGAGAAGAAACGGAAGTTTATTCAGACGGTTGATTTAGTGATGAACTTGAAAAATTTTGATGTCAGGAAAGAGGCTTTGAATACTTTTGTTTTTGTTCCGCATGGGAATGAGAAAAAGTTGGCTGCGTTTTTTACAAAAAGGTCTAAAATGATTGACACAATTACCGAAGAGGATTTTGTTAAATATAAAGAGATAAAGGATATTAAGAAATTAGCAAAGAGATATGATGCTTTTATTGCGGTTGCTCCAATGATGGGTAAAATTGCTACAAAGTTTGGGCGGGTTTTTGGTCCAATGAATAGAATGCCGTCGCCACAAGCTGGTATTATCCCGCAAGAAAATGAAGATATGATTAAAGTCATGATTGATAAAATGAACAAAGCTGTTCGGGTTAAGAATAAAGAGATGGCAATTAAGTTGGCTGTTGGTAAAGAAGATATGTCGGATGAAGATTTGGTCGAAAATATTAAGGCAGTGATTAAGGAACTTGAAAATAAGTTGCCGAGGGGAAGAGATAATGTTAAAGAAGTTTTGATTAAGTTTACTATGACTAAGCCAATTACTATTGTGAAAGCTGTCGCTCGGCGAACTTCAGATGAGGAGGTAAAGAGATAATGGTTATTGAAGATAAAAAACTGCTTTTGATTGTTGAAGATGACCAACCGACGTTAGAGATTTATAAAGAAATGCTGGGGGAAATTTATAATGTGACTCCTGTTTGTTATATAAAAGGAGAAACCAAAATTCCTACAGAAAAATTTTATGGAGCAATTTTAGATGGATTAAATGACGAGTGGGGGAATGTGGGGGAACAAATTAGTGCTAAAAAGAAAATTCTTGTTTCGGGGAATCTTGAATATATTAAAACTGCGTTAGAACTTGGTTGGTTGGTTCTTGATAAACCTTTTAGAGAAAGTAAACTTTTGGAGATATTAAGATAAGATGAACGACAAGACAACTCACGTATCTGAATCGAAAAAGCGAAAGGTTAAAGAAATATCTGAGCAGATGAAAAGAAAGACTGTTATGATTATTTCTATTAAGGGTTTGCCGTCGGCACAGTTTCAGGATATTAAGAAAAAATTAAGGAGTAAAGCGAAGATTCAGGTTGTCAAAAAAAGTTTGATTAACTTCGCTCTTGATTGTTCCAGCATTAAGGAATTGAACGATTTGATTCCTCATGTTGATGATTCGACTGCTATATTATTTAGCGATGAGGATGCGTTCGTGGTTTCTGGGCTTCTTGCTGACGAGAAGAGTCCGGCGAAGGCGAAGGCTGGACAGATTGCTCCATGCGATATTGAGGTTAAAGCGGGTCCTACCGAATTGGTTCCGGGTCCTGATATTTCTGCCCTGAGTGCTGTTGGCTTGGCTCCAAAGGTTGAGGCCGGAAAAATTGCGATTATGCAGGATAAGGTTATTGTCAAAGAAGGCAAAGAAATTACCGAGGCACTTGCATCGATTATGGCGAAGTTGGATATTATTCCTTTTGAGGTGGGTATCGAACCGATTGCTGCCTTTATGGACGGTAAAGTTTATGCTAATATTAAGATTGATAAGGAAGGATCTATTTTAGAAATTGAGAATGCGTTCGGTCGAGGGCTGGCTTTTGCTGTTGAGATGGAAATTGTTAATTCGGATACCTTGGATATGATTTTGAATAAGGCAGGCGTTGAAGGAAAAGTAATTGATGAGTTGATTAGTGAGGAGAAGGAAGAGGTTGTTGAGGAGAAGGTTGAGGAGAAAGAAGATACTGAAGAAGTAAAAACTTCGGAGGAAAAAGAATAAATGGAATATACATATGCGGCACTTTTGTTGCACAAGTTGGGAAAGGATATCAACGAAGATAACTTGAAGGCAGTTATTTCCGCTACTGGGACTGAAGTCGACGAGGCTAAGGTTAAGGTAATGGTTGCGTCTTTGAGTGGTGTTGATATTGCAGACAAGCTTGCAAATGCATCTATCGCAGCGGCTCCGGCAGCTGGCGCAGAAGCAACAACAGAAGCACCGAAAGAAGAGAAAAAGAAAGAAGAAC
>CBDVEE010000012.1:0-10711 GCA_965372925.1 uncultured archaeon | reverse complement strand
ATCAAAATCAAAGATTTAATTAGATTTCTTCACTACTATATATTAATAAAATTATAAAGAAAGATTTATAAGTAATTTATATCTAAATATTCTATGGAAAAGAAGCCATTTAAAATATTACTAGGAAAACAAGTAGTTACAAAGGAAGGCAAAAAATTAGGTGTAGTAAAGGACATAACATTTGAAGCAAGAACAGGAGAATTAATACATATCGTTTTACGAGACCTGACAATTTACACATCAAATTTATCCCTCGAGCGAACAAAAGACAAAGAAGCATTAATTCCCTATAACGCAGTAATCGCAGTAGGAGATTTTATAGTAGTATCGGAAGAAGATTTATTATAATAAGATTTATATCTCAATAGAGATATCTACTATATAAAATATTAAAGATTATCTATAAAACTTATATAACAAATTTTACGGCACACCAGGGACGCCTACTGGGTAAACTAATAAAAATTATTTATAAAACTTGCGTCGCAAGTTTTATAAACTAAATTTATTAAAAATTAATATGATGAATTTAAAATTAGTCGGTTCAAAATTTACAAAAATAAACGCAGAAAGAAATCCAGAGTTTAATGGTAAATTAGAAATAAAAACAAATATTAAAAACATTTCTTTAGAAAATAATAAAGAAACAAAAGACATATTAAAATTAATATATAATTTTGAAATAGATTATAATGAATTAGGAAAAATTTTAATAGAGGGAATTTTATTTTTATCGAGCGATTCAAAAACAATCAAAGAATTATTAAAAATTCAAAAAGACAAAAAATACAAATCCCCAGAATATATTACAATAACAAACCTAATTATTCAAAAGGCATCAATTAAAGCTTTCGAATTAGAAGAAGAATTAGGGCTACCAATTCATATTAAACTTCCAACGCTTTCTGTTAAAAACCAATAATCAATTAATTTAAAAATACTTTTTCCATAGTATATTAATAAGCCCATATCGCATAATGGTATTGCACGCGGCTCGAACCCGCGGCCTTTTGGGGCATCCCCGTTCGATTCGGGGTATGGGCGTTTTAGGAATCGAACGGCTTGCCGTTTGCTTGCGAGATTTATCAAGTCAAGCAGCGAGCTTCTTTGAAGTGACGTCGATTCGGGGTATGGGCGTCTTTAGAATCGAACGTTCGATTCTGAACATCTTTGCTCGAATTTTCTCAACGAAGTGATTAGAAAAACTTCAGAGTGAAGTGCGAGTAAAGGTATAGACACTTTGTTTTTTAGAAATATTAAGTTCTTTTAAATAATTATCAACAAGAGCTTTTTGTGTTTTTTCTTCTATAATAGCGTCAGGAGACACATTATTTCTTAAAATAAAAAACCATATTAAAACAAATACCAACACCAATATTATAAATATTATAACACTCCAAAATATCCAACCAAACTCATCTTTATCCTTATTGTTGTCAGTCACAGTATTATTTATACTTTCATTTATATTCATACTTCCATTAGGTGTTCCATTTAAATCAGCTGAATTATTAATAATATCATCAACTAACGCTAAAGTAATATTATCCTCATCCTCAAAAATATAAATTTTATTACTTTGTATTTCCTCTATTCCATCACTAGCATAAATTCTAAGAATAACAAAATCGGTAAAACTATCTTTAAGTTTAAAAGTCACGCTATAGTCAGTTACATCAATATCTAAGTTGCTATTTTCATCAACCCGATACGTTATAGTATCCCCATTAGGATCATCAAAATAAAAATCAAAAATCACACTTGCCTCTCCGCCTCTAGGAATCTCAATAGGCCCAATATTTTCTTTCAAAACCGGTGCATAATTAATACATTCAACAATTTCAACATTAAATATATTGGAAAAAACAGCAGGAAGTGGACCAATCACTCCGAAAACAAAAGAGGAATTCCCGGTGGTGTTATACATGGGTTTAAAATAAACAGTCCCATTTTCAATTTTGTAATCTATATTAATAGAATTAGAAATAGTACTAATATTAAAAACCCAATCATTTCCAAAATCAATAATATTTTCAATATTAAAAGCAAAATTCCAACTACTATTTTTTTCAAACGTGAAATTCGAAATATCTTGATTAAAAACCTTATCTTCACCAATATAAGTCATCTGAGTAAATAACCCACTCCAAGATTTATTACTAAAGGAAGTATAAGTTGTATTGTATTCAAAATTTCCCTCAGATAAAACATTATTAGAAAAATAAACAAATAACCCTTCCCATTCGGCGAGAGGCAAAAAAGAATCAGGATATATCTTAAACTTAGAACTAAAATAAACAAGCGCCTCATCTTCGTCATTAATTGTATAATTACTTATTTCATCAAAACGCGCGAATAAACTCAAACGAAATTCAGTTAAATCAAAAAAATTATCCAATACAAAAAAATCCTCATACATTTCAGAAGTAACACTAACATAATCAGCTACGATTAATCCAGAAGACGAAAAATCATAAAGCAGATACCAAATTTCATTAACCCCATTCCCCTTTATTGCAATAAACTGCGTACAATTATCTCCAGTCATCAAATTTTCCCTAAAAACACTAATCCCATCAGAACTCTCAATAAAAATTTCATCCCAAAGTGCCACAATATCTGAATCACTACAATTATTCACAACAGTACCAGGCACCCACACAACATTTCCAGTAAAATTATCGCCAACAATCCACAAAAGACCAAAAACAATAAAAAAACCCAAAACTAAAATCCAATTTCCTACACTCTTCATTTCAAAACAAACTAATACTATAATATAAACTTTACTAAACCAAACATATATAAAATAAAGTAATATATTTAACATATGCCAAAAATATCCGAACAAAAAATTGAAAAAATATCAGAACAAATTTTATTTTATTTATATTCTATATTCCCAAAACAAGTTTTTACAGCAGATATAGCAAAAGAAATCGCGAGAGACGAAGAATTTATAAAAAATCTATTAATAAAATTAGAAAAAAGACAACTAATTGTAAAAATTAATAAAAATTCACAAGGTTCTCAATATTCTCGCAGATTAAGGTGGAGAATTTCAAACAAAGCCCATGAGATATATAAGGTTAACCAATAAATATTATTACAAATATCTTAAACTATAAAAATAGAAATATATTCTAAAAAACAATTATAATTATAAACCAAAACATTCTCTTATTACCATGGATCCAATAAAAGAGGCCTTTCTTAAGATAAAAGAAGACATATCATATTTAAAAAATGAAATTATTCAGCTTAAATTTCAAATCAAAGATATTCAGACAACTCCAACACATAATCTACCACAAACAGACCAACAAACAGACAAACAGACCAACACTCAGACAACTCCAACACATAATCATAACGTAGAGCCTCTATATACCCCAAATCATGATAGTTCCATAGGAAATAGGGGGGTTCCAACAGACAAACAGACAAACAGACAAACAGACCAACAATCAAACAATTACACTCAAATTATATCCAATTCAGATTTCAAACAAGCAAATAATATGTTAACATCCCTCGATAACATAAAGAAAGGAATCCGCCTTAAATTTAAAAGATTAACACCCCAGGAAATGCTTGTTTTTAGCACTTTATACAGCCTAGAAGAGCAAAACATTAATAAAATAACATATCGCACCCTTGCATTACAAATTAAACTCAGCGAGTCCTCTATAAGAGATTATATCAATAAACTCATCAATAAAGGCATTCCAATAGAAAAAATTAAACAAAACAATAAATTAATCGTCCTAAAAATATCACCAGATCTCAAAAACATAGCTACTTTAGCTACAATTTGCCAATTAAGAGAATTGTAGATGCTCGAGATATTCGCTAAGAATATTACTTTAACTACAATCTACCAAAACCATAAAATCACAAATTTTTATTTTACCGACGATAAAACATATTTTATAAACACATCCAGCAAACTATTTACAAGAAAGTAATATGACTATATGTTATTCGGTTAAACGATTATTATATTCCATCTAATTAACTCACTTTTTACCCCAATATACCATAATTTAGTATACCAATTAATCACCAAACTTAACCCTATTAAACCCCAAATCTCACCTATTTGGGCATGTTTTTATTTGAATTTAATTACTCACTTTTCACCTTTTTTAAATCAATAAAACCTTTTCAAATACTCACTTTTCTTTTTTTCTCACAAAAAACCACTGCATTTTCAGGAGATTTATTCCATTTAACTCTCACTTTTCAGGTTTTCAAGTATTTTTAGTCTTTTTTATTGTTTTAACTTTAACTTTAACACTTTTTACAATAATTGATTTGATTTCATCAGGTATATACAGTCTTTTTTTGCCATTTATCTCTCGAGCCTCCATAATTATCCCTTCACCTTTCTGTTTTATCGTATTAATTTGGCCCCTTATAGTACTTTTATCTTTACCAAGCAAAGCAGCTAAATCTTCATAACTAAGCTTCATCTCAGAATTCAATAATGCCCATACAATAGCCCTTTCCATCACAGTAAGATTGTCTAAAATGTGTGTTTGGACACCTGTTTGGACACCTGTTTGGACACCATGAGACACTGTTTGTTTAACCCCTATTGTTTGTACCTGTTTGGACACCCCCTTATATAATTGAGGACCAAAGAAAGAAATAAAATCTTTTATCTCTGCAATATCTTCATGTATCGTTAAGAGTTGATTTTTAATATTAGGAAATTCATTGTCATGCAATAAGTGTTTATCGTCGAGATGTTTAATCCATTTTCCCACTTTATTAAAGTCCTTTTTCACATGATTAAATGAATCTTGGACATCCCCTCTTAATTTATTAATTCTTTTCTTATGCCCGAATAAATCTATCATCTAACATTTTTTTAAACAACTTTCTTTATAAATGTTTCGCACTGTTTGGACAACAAACACTATTTAACACCCGTCCAAATACTAAAACCAATAAAAACTACTATTTAAACACCAAAATTACCACGTTGTCCAAAACTTAAACAGCTACCTTTATAGTCGACAAACCTCACGATGTTTTACAACTTCCCAAACATTCATTTAAACACCCGTCCAAACACCCATATTTCACTGTTTAAACACCCTTTACGTATGAGCGTTGTCCAAACACACATTTAAAATCAATTAAAAATTCACACCAAAACAATTATAAACTTCGAAAACCACACTAAAATATGCAATTAAAAAAGAAGCTAATGTATTCAGGAATTATTTCCGCAGCCACATTAATCACATCAATTTTTATACCAATTGTTCCATGCCGAACAGCACCAGGAGTTCCAAATCCAATATACAAATGGACACCGTGTTCCCTTAATCCAGACAATGTTAAATCTATAGGATCCATTAAAGAATATTTTGGATACACAACATCATTAACCGAATCATATATCTTAGTACTTTTAATTACATTTGTGGTGGCAATGGTGTTTTTTCACTATACCGCGAACAAAAAAAGAAAAAATTAAAAGGAGGTAGATAAAAATGGATAAAAAGAATTTAGTTGGAATGTTGGCTTGGGTTGTTGGAATTATAGTGTCTCTTGCAGTTGGTTCAGGCATGATTGACAAAACACTAACTGTCCCAGGAGTTAGTGCAATTGGAAACGGAATAATTATCATAGTAGCTGGTTGGATAGTAGTTATCGGTGCAATTGTAAGTTTAATTTTAGCAATTTTCAACAAATAAAACCAAGAAACTTTTCTTTTTCTTTGTCCAAATTTTTTTGGACATTTATTTTTTTCAACTATAACAACAATATTTTCACAAAGCTAACCAAAGTGCACAACCGCAATATATGGAGACAGAATTTAGTAACACTCAGATAAACTTCAACAGTTTTAAACCCAAAATTCACACATCCATGAGGTTACATACCTAAATAACTAAAGTTGCCAAAACAGAAAAAGAGAGAGTTACAAATAACCACCCCACTAATAAATAATTTTTTGGACAATTTTAATTTTTCCCATGTTTTTCTACTCTATAGGTTCACACCACTTATATGAATCAATACATTTAAGCATATTGCCTTGAAATCCTCCATGACAACCTATTTCTGGAGAAAGTTCGAAATTTCCACTTTGCATATATTGCACCGAAGACATACAACAACCAGGGAAGCCTTTTGATTTACAATCCTCGGCCAGTTGCCTGTAATAATCTGAATAACTATTAATTTCATTTTTAAGTGACCAGTCTTTATAAAAATCATATCCTAATCCGGACAGAATTATTATTCCAAAAATTATGACAATCACAACTATAATTTTTTTCATAAGATTTTTAGCTATTATATGTTTAAATATTTTATGGTTATTCTTTATAATTTTATTTTATACAAATCTCCCGAAGAAATTCCCAAGAGCAAATTGTGCGAATTTTTAATAAACTCAAATCAAAAGTTTGCATAATCTGCGAAATCTTATGCGAATTTTGAAAAAGTTCGCATAAGATACATTGTATGACGTTCTTCCATTGAAAAGCGAACGAAAATAACCCGTTTGCACAAAGTTTTTAATATGCGAACGCTTTTTTCTGCAAATGGTGATAAAAATCTGTGCTAACTGTCATAAAGAAAAAGAACATCACGCTAAGGGACTCTGCTACACTTGCTACAAAAAATTAAAATGGCAACCGAAAATACAAACCTGCAAACGATGCAAACGAAAAATAGCCATTCATGCCAAGGGTCTCTGTGCAGGTTGTTACAACTACATCTTTCATCTCGACAAGAACAAAGCATACAATCAACGAAAACGAAACAATATAGATCTCAAAACCTACAGAAAAACAATAAAAAATTGTGTTATTTGTGGATTCGATAAAATTGTTGATATTCATCACATCGACGCTAACAAATCCAACAACTCTCCAAAAAACCTCATAGGACTCTGTCCAAACCATCACAGAATGATACATAATTTCAATTTCCGAAACGAAATATTCCAAATTCTCAAAGAAAAAGGCTTCGACTTACCGTTGGACGAAAAACTCAAATTCCATGGATAATACCCCAATTTCATAGGCTATTTTTCAAATTTTAACATACCTCTACTAGATTTTAACATCATAAACAATAAAACCATCAACTTCTGTCAAAAACACCCACAAACGCCCCTTAAAACACATAATCGCCACTTTTTGCCCTATTTTTCTTACCTCTTAAAAATTATCAAAAACATCCAATCCTTAAGCGAAAAAGTGAGAGTTAGCTCTCATCTTTTTCCAGAAAAAGTTGCCTCAAAGTTTTGGGTATTGGGGTACGCCGGGTGGCGCGAGTTAGCTCTCATCTTTTTCAAGAAAAAGTTGCCCCAAAACAGATTAATTAGAGGTATACCGAGCGATAAAAGTTAGAAAATATCTTTTTTGATAGAAAGGTGAGACATATATACAAAACAAATTCTATAATTTAAATTCATCAAATACAAAAATCACCGACGACAAATTCAAAAAAAGAAGTTTAAAATTTATACATAAACCAACCATATCAAACAAAATAATAATTATTCGGTTAGACGAAAATCAAAATACCTAATTTTTACTCTTCCTAAAACAATCCATACAAAGAACAGGTCTCCCAGACACAGGCTTAAATGGAACAGTCGTCGCCTTGCCGCACTCTGCGCAAACTACATCAACATCTCTCCGCTTATTACTATAAGAATCTCTTCTCGGTCGCCCCTTCCTGAAACAATCATTGCACTTAACAGGTCGCCCCTCAGTCGGCTTAAACGGAATCTCACACTCCTTGCCACAATCAGCACAAACCGCCTTAAATTTTTCTCTATCCATAAAATTATACAGAACTACCCTATAAAAACCTTTGTTCTGAAATTGAAATTTGTAGAGAGGTCAGATAAAATAACCCCCACAAAAATTATAAACCCAGAGTTCGCACAATATATCAGGTGAAAATGAACTCAGAAGAATTTCTAAAAAAAATAGAGGTAGAGCTAAAAATATCAAAAAACTCAAACCACACTATTCGTAATTATATAAAATCAAATAAAGACCTTTTAAATTTTACAAAAAAATCTCCAGATAAAATAAAAACCGAAGACATCAAACTTTTCATAGCCGAAAATCTGACCGACAAAGCCGCAATGTCAATAATACTTTTTCTCTCCGCAATCAAATACGCCTATCTCTCAATTTTCAACAACGACATCACATCCTCAATCAAACGACCCAAAAAAGAAAAACGACTTCCAACAATTTTATCAAAAGACGAAATTAAAAAACTACTCGAAGAACTAAAAACCGAAAAATCAAAACTAATGGTCAGTCTAATATATGCTTGTGGGTTTCGTGTTTCCGAATTAGTAAATTTAAAAATTGCAGACCTAAACTTCCCAGAAAAAACAGGACACATTCGCCAGGCAAAAGGAAACAAAGACAGAATTTTTAACATTCCAGAATTTTTAACCGACGAACTTCAAGATTTAACAAAACAACAAAACAAAGAAAAATATCTATTCACGGGACGAAGCGGAAAACTCTCCACGAGAAATATACAAAAAATAGTTTCATCAGCCGCCAACCGGGCCGGACTAAAAGGCGTCCACTGTCACACACTCAGACACTCATTCGCAACCCACCTCCTCGAGAACGGAGTCGACATAAGACACATCCAAGAATTACTCGGACACGCCGATTTATCGACGACTCAAATCTACACCCATGTCTCAACAGAACAAATAAAAAAAATAAAATCCCCGATTGATAATCTCTAAAATTAAACTATTTTCTCTTTTTCTTCACAACTTTATTTGGAACACTACGCTGGCAACATCCATGAATCATTCCAATCTTTATGATAATAATTACAAAGGCTCCAACAAACCACCAAATATTTGTATTGTGAACCCAGTTCATCGCACCAACCCAAAGCTTCAAAACAATAATCACAAAAACCATAGTGCCGATTTTGCCTAAAGCAATTGCCCACTTATCCAAAACATAAATATCTTTTAACATATTACACCTTCAAAACTAACAAGTAACCAAACTATAAAAACCCCTCCCCCTAATAGTTGATAATCTTTAGTTCCCCGTCCCCAGTTCTCCACTACCAAGGGTCTACCCCAACCAATAGTGAGAATAGATTTGTGAGGGTAGGGTCTACCCCAACCAATATTGAGAATAGATTTGTGAGGGTACTACTCACTATTTACTAACCTCATCCATTTCCAAATTGCCAAAGCTTCCTTCCCGCGAATCTCAATTAAAAACTCAACCTCTTCATCTTTACAACTATCTAACATTTCCAACTCCTGCGTTTCCCAATTCACACCCCGAATATTTTTAACAAAACAACTCTTATCACAATAAACAACCTCATCAAGAATCTTCTGAAAATTGTCCCGAACAAAATCCGGAATATTATCCAAATCGATACCAAGTTCGGCAATCTTATCAATATCAACACAATCCTGAGTTACACCACAAGGAACCGTAGTATTAATAGCGTCGCCAATACAAACCCGCACTGTTTTAAAAACATGAACATTATAAAAATAAAATCCAGCTCCAATAATTCCAATTAACAAAACCAAAATCACAATCCCAATAATTAATAACAAACCGCCACGTTTTTTCATTAAAATCCAAAAACAAAACATTTTATAAATTCTTCCAAACATAAATTTATATGACATGCAAAAAATGTGGCTACTCAGACCAAAAAGAAAAAGTAATTTTTGGAAGTCCTTTGTGTCCAATTTGTGCTACATTTGCTCCAGATAAAATTCACGACTTCCAAAATTATGTCTCCGAAAAAATTGATTGGAAAATCCTTGACACTTTCAGAAAATATAAACAGTTTCCGGGCAAAAAACAAAAACAAGGAATGGAAAAAATGGCACACATTGGACGAATAGTTACACGCGCTCCACTTGGTTATGATGTTGTCAATGGCAATCTTATCCCAAACGAAAATGCAGTCAGGGTGCATTCTTTATTCCGGACATTCCTCAACAGAAAATATTCATTAAATTCTCTTTCAAAAAACTTTTCTCTTTCAGTCAACGGATTAAAAAAAGTTTTGACAAACCGAACCTACCTCGGCGAAATAAAATTTGATGGCAAAATTTACAAAGGAGACCATCAATCAATAATCAGCCCAGAAATATTTTATGCCGTTCAAAGAAAACTGAAAACATATTTGAAACCGAGGAAAAAATAATTCTCACAAATCCCAAATGCCACATTCCGTTTTAACGGAATGACGTCTGCCTCATTGCCCGAGCCTTAGAATCACCTGGCTTACAAGCTTCCTTTCTCCGAGTGTCAGCAATTAACATATTTCTATCATACATCAAAAACGCGTTCTTAACATCCTCATTCTTCGTCCATTTGATAATCGCTCTTGCAATCGCCAATCGACCAGCTTCAACCTGACAAGCAATTCCACCACCCTTGACATTTAAAGCAATATTAAAATTCAATTTACCCAAAACATCCTTAGCAATAATCAATGGCTCATTAATCTCTAACTGTTGCAAACTGCTCAAAAAACTCAACGGTCTCTTATTAAAAATCACAACCCCGCTACCGTCCTCGATGGTTGCCTTAGCAACCGCACTTTTTCTCTTTCCCGAAACAACTAACTTATTCATCTTAACAACCTCACAATTTCTTTAATTGAAGAATATTTCATCGGCTTTTTATGATTTAATTTAATAGAA
>CBDVEE010000011.1:0-10773 GCA_965372925.1 uncultured archaeon | reverse complement strand
CAGACCAATTAGTAAGATGATTCACTTCGTTGTTTCGAAGGTAATTAAAAAATTGGAGGTGGGAGTATAATGGGAGGAGGAAGTTGTGGTTGTGGAATGTATGAAAGTAGAGGGAAAATCATTCTTGAGCTTGCTGTGGATAAAAAAACTGTATTGTGGATGGAAGGAGTTTTTGATGCGGATAGTTCCCATGAGAATACCAAAATTATTAATTGGACGTCTGGTGGATCTAGAATTGGAGTTTGTTTGTTGCCTGGAGAGAAAACCCTATCTGAACAACAAAGTGTTTTTTGTAATTGTGCTCAAGAAAAATTCCCAGATCGTAGTTATGATATAAATGTCAAAGTTGGGGGCTCTTACTTAAAATGAAAGCAATAAGTGGAAGGGCAACGCGGAGTTTGAATATTGGAAGTTTATTGGAAGCTTGTGATAATAGTGGAGCTCGGATTTGTAGAATTGTTTCGATTAAACATGGGAAAACTTCTAAGGGTCGACAGGGTTATGCCAAAATTGCGGACTGGGTTAAGGTTTCAGTTAGAAAGGGAGACCCAAAAATGAAGGGAGAGGTTTTCGACGCTGTTCTTGTTAGACAAAGAAAACCGTGGAGAAGAAATACTGGAGAGCGAGTTTGTTTTAGTGATAATGCGG
This sequence comes from uncultured archaeon, assembly GCA_965372925.1. GTDB lineage: Archaea > Nanobdellota > Nanobdellia > Pacearchaeales > GW2011-AR1 > JAGVXH01. The sequence continues at coordinate 10,125 of CBDVEE010000011.1, read as the reverse complement.
TCATACTTTTAAAAGATGAAAAGGGAAACCCAAAAGGAACGCAGGTCAAGGGAGCTGTTGCTCGAGAGGTTCAGGAAAGATGGAAGGAAATTGCTAAAATTGCGGGGAGTGTTTATTAGGATGGCAAGAGAATATATAACAAAAGAAAATGGAATTTTTGATATGAGTGATGTATTTGAAAAAAGGTTTGCTCTTGGGAAAAATTTTAAAGAAAAAACTTTTGCACATTTTACATTTACTGATGGCTCATCTTACATTCGTGGAAATTCAAAATATCTTGAAGAGATTCAAGGGAAATGGCCTGGAGAATCTGAAATTGTACAAAAATGTATAATGGTGGGAAATCTTCTTCTTCCTGATCCAGAAGATTTAGAAAATTATCGCTTAAGGGTCGAGGGAATAAAGGAAACAATGTGTATTTTATGTGAAGATAAAAAATATGTTGAATTAATAGCGTATAGAGCGAAAGAGGCAATACCCGGCGGAATGGACTTGGCATTTTATAGTAGGAGTATATTAGGATGAAATCAAAATTTAGTAAATCGTGGAATTCGAGTAAGCAACCGAGGAAGCAGGTTAAGTTTAGGGCGAACGCTCCAAATCATATTAAACGAACTTTTATGGGGACGACTTTGGATAAAGTTCTTCGGAAAAAATATGGGAGACGGACAATTGAAGTTAGAAAGGGTGATGAGGTTAAGGTTATGAGAGGAAAATTTAAGGGGAAGCAAGGGAAGGTTGGAAGTGTTGATGTTAAAAGGACAAGGATTCAGATTGAAGGTATTCAGAGGGTTAAAACTGGTGGAGAGAAGTTGATTACGTGGTTTCATCCGTCAAATATTAAGATAATTATTTTAGACAATGAGGATGCTTGGAGATTGAAACATGGAAAGAAAGTTGTTGCAACTGAAGTTAAGGAAGAAAAGAAGGTTGAGGTTAAGGAAAAGTCCGAGAAGGTAATTAAAAAGACAACTAAGGAGAAAATAAAATAATGGCGCATATAAAGAAAACTCAAATGTCCATTTTGTGGCCGGTTCCACGAAAGGGAAAAGGGAAAAGATTTGTAGCTGTGCCTAATCATGCAATCTCGAAGGGTATTTCGTTATTGTTTTTGCTTAGAGATGTTTTGAAGATTGTTAAGACGAGAAAGGAGGCAAGATATATGACTCTGAATGGAATGGTTAAAGTTAATAATCAAATTAGGAAAGACGAGAATTTTCCGGTGCAGGTTTTCGATACGATTAATCTTGAAAAAGCAAAGTTGAATTATAGACTGGAGATTGTTAATAAAAAATTTAGCCTGATTAAAATTTCGGTCAAGGACGCTGAGAATAAGATTGTTAAGATTAGTGGGAAAAGGATTCTTGGAGTTAAAAAGATACAAATGAATCTTGATGATGGGCAGAATATTATTATGAATGAAAAGTTTTCGGTTGGGGATTCGGTTGTTTTGAACACTAAGGAAAAGAAGGTTGTGAAAATTTTACCGTTGAAAGAGGGAGCCGATGTGGAAATTGTCGCTGGGAAACATGTTGGAGAGAAGGGTAAGTTGATTGGCTTTGAAAGTTTGGTCCGAGGTAGAAGTTATCAAATTAAATTAAAAGATAGAACTGTGAGTTTGCCTTATAAGACTATTTTGGTGATTGGATGATGGTAAATAAAAAACATTATACTGAAATGGGAATTGAAGTTGAGGCTCGAAAATACGAAGAGAGTTATGATGATGCTTTATTGTCGAGAGATTGTATGGCTCAGAAAGTGATAGTTGGAGAGTATAAGGAATTAATTAAGAATGCGAGAATATCTTTTGGAGAGGATTCAGATATTGTAGGAGAATTAGAAGCAGGATTAAAGAAGATGGAGGCGAAGGAATAATGGCGAATAAAATGAGAGAAATTAAGCTGGACAAGGTCGTTTTGAACATCGGTGGAGTTGCTGATAAGTTGGATAAGGGAATTATTTTGCTTGAGGCTATCAGTGGAAAGAAAGCGATTAAAGTCAAGGCTACTAAAAGAATTCCGACGTGGAGTGTTCGACCTGGTTTAGAAGTTGGAACGAAGGTTACATTGCGGGGTGAGGGTGCTTTGAATATGGTTAAGAAATTGTTGCCGGCAATTGATAATACATTGAAGGAGAAGCAGATTCAGGATAATTGTTTTTCGTTTGGGATACATGAGTATATTGAAATTCCGGGCGTTGAGTATATTAGAGAAGTTGGGATTATGGGATTTGAAGTTACGGTTGTGTTTTCGAGGGCGGGCAAATCGGTCGAAAAGAAAAAGGTTAAAAGGGGAAAATCTCGTAGATTAATTGTTACGCGTAAAGAAATTGAAGATTATCTTGTAACTAAATTTAACACAGAAATTTTGCGGAAACAAAAAAAGATTATGGAGGACGAAGAATAAGATGACAGCAAGTGATTGGAGAAAAATAACGAGACAGCTTCGAGGAAAACCAGCTGTGCTTAAGAAATTTTTAAAGCATAATAAACCGAAGGCTCGGGCATTTGGCGTTGCTGCATATAAATGCGAAGTCTGTGGGCGACATGGCGCGCATATTTCATCTTATAATCTAAATTTATGCCGACACTGCTTCAGAGAGTTGGCGGTTGAACTGGGGTTCAAGAAATACTCATGATATTCGTATTTTCGGTGTTCGGTGTTCGGATGGTCGGATGGTCGGGGCTTGGGCAACTAAAGATGGAGGTTTTGGAATGAGTCAAGATATAGTATCAGATGGATTAAACCAAATAATGAATGCAAGGAGAATAGGGAAGATAGATATTGTCATTAGGCGGTGCTCTAAAGTTTTGTTGAATTTACTTGAGATGATGAAGGTCAAGGGTCATATTGATTATGAATTTAACAAAGAAGAAAAAACAGTCAGCGTCAAAGTAATTAAGCTGAATAAATGCAAGGCGATTAAGCCAAGATATTATGTTAGTGTTAATGGTATTGATAAATATATGAGACGATTTTTGCCGTCGAGAAATTTCGGCAGTTTGATTATCTCGACAAATATGGGATTGCTGAATCACAAAGATGCGATTAAAAACAATATAGGGGGAAGCGTTATCGCTTATTTTTATTGACGATGAGAGAAAATAGAAGAATTTGCAGGCAGGAAATTGCTAATTATTATTTAGGAATGGTTGAGGAAAGAGAAGAGCTTGGAAAAATATTTAACGAATTGGATAGAAAAGGATGGATTGGATGGATGATTTCTGAAAATTATTTTCCTATAGAAGAACTAAGAGATAAATATATTTCATTAAAGAGAGGTCAATTAATATAAAATGAATAAAGATTTAGAGAGAGTTGTCGAGATTCCTGAGGGGGTTGAAGTTATTATTAGTGGGAATGATTTTAATGTTAAGGGAAATGATAGAGAAATAAGCAGAAGTTTTGATTTGGGAAAAATTGGCGCTGTGGTTAAGGATGGTAAAGTTATTTTGATGGTGAAGGGGGCAACTCGACGAGAATCAAAAATGATTGGAACGGTTTGGGCACATTTGAAGAATATGATTAAAGGGATAGGCGAGGAGTTTGTTTATGAGCTTGAGGTTTGTAATGTGCATTTTCCTATGAATGTAAAAGTTGATGGAGATAGGGTTGTTATCAAATCTTTTTTAGGTGAGACTACAGAGAGAGTTGCAAAGATTTTGCCAAATGCGAAGATGGATATTAAGGGCAATAAAATTACGGTTAGTTCAAATGATATTGAAGCGGCGGGACAGACTGCGGCAAATTTAGAAAAAGCGACTCGGCTAACTGGACGAGATAGGAGAATTTTTCAGGATGGAATTTTTATAACGGCGAAGCCAGGGAGGATTATTTAATGGCAGCACCGAGTGTACCCTTGAAGGGCAAGGAAAAGAAAACAGTGTCGAGAAAGAAGCCTAAGTTTTTGCGGACGGATTGGCATAAGAAGATTAGACTTGGTCGTGGTGTTAAGAAAAATCAGAAGTGGCATGGAGCGAAGGGAAGGCAGAATAAGTTAAGGTTAAATAGAAAAGGGCGAGGGCAGAGACCGAAGATTGGATGGGGAGCTGATAGTAAAACTAAAGGATTTGTTGGAGAGGTTGAGGTAGTTAGAGTTGAAAATATCGCTGAAGTTTTAAAAGTCAAAAAGGGATTTGGTGTTATTATTGGGAAAGTCGGGGCGAAGAAAAGGGCTGACATTATTGCAAAGGCGAATGAAATGAAAATTAAAATATTAAATAAATACAAAAAGGTTAAGGAGAAAGAAAATGCAACTAACTAAGAAGAAAAATTTGGCGGCAAAGGTTTTGAAGGTTGGAAGGAATCGGATTGTTTTTGTTAAGGAACATTTGTCTGAAATTAAAGAAGCGATTACGAGATTGGATATTTTGGATTTGAATAAGAGTGGGGCAATTCAGATTAAGGAAGTTAGTGGTAGGAAAAAAATTGTCAAGAGGAAGAATCGGAGAAGGGTTGGGAAAGTTAAGAATAAAGTTAATAATAGGAAAGCTGAGTATGTGATAATTACTAGAAAATTGAGAAAATTTGTTAGGGGACTTGTTAGAACTGGCGTGGTTGATAAAGAGAAAAATAGGGAACTTAGGAAACAGATTCGGGCACGGAAGTTTAAAAGCAAAAGACATTTAAAAGAAAGTTTGGAGGAATTATAATATGGGACTAAGAATACAAAAACGAAGAAGAAGAGAAAATAGGACGGATTATAAAGCGCGGCGAATTTTGTTAACGTCGGAAATTCCGAGAATAGTTGTGCGAAGGACGAATAAATATTTTATTCTTCAGGCTGTGGAAAGTAGCGAGGCTCAGGATAAAGTTATTGCTACGGTTACATCTAAGGAACTTTTGAAAAATAGCTGGGATGTTAAAGCAGGTGGAAGTTTGAAATCTATTCCTGCTGGATATCTGACTGGATTATTGATGGCGAAGAAGATTAAGAAGGGCGAATATATTATGGATTTGGGGATGACAAGAACGATTAAGGGTTCGCGAGTTTTTGCGGTTGTTAAGGGTCTGATTGATGGTGGTTTGAATATTCCAGCAAATGAGAGTGTTTTCCCTTCGGAAGAAAGATTAAATGGAGCACATTTGAAAGATGATGTTAAAAATATGATTGCGAAAGTTAAAGGAGGTTTGAAGTGATGGTAGAAAATAAAATGACACCGAGTGTACCCTTGAAGGGCAAAGAAATTAAGGAAGTCGCACCGGAGGAACAGTTGAAGGAAATGGAAGCGGTAGTTGAAGCTAAGGAAATTGCAAAAGAAGAGAAGACTTCAAAAGAGTTCGACAAGAAGGCCAAAGTTGCCGAGGGTAGGGGAGAGTGGAAGAGAGAGTCGAGAGAGGAACGGTTTGCTCGTGAGGCTCAGGTAAAATTGGATAATTGGGTGCCGAGAACTGAATTGGGCAGGGCTACTCGAAATGGAAAGATTAAGAATATTGATGAGATTCTTGAAGGTGGACAGAAAATTATGGAGCCTGAAATTGTTGATTTATTAGTTCCTGGATTGAAAATTGATACTTTGTTTATTGGTCAGGCTAAAGGTAAGTTTGGTGGGGGTAAGAGAAGGGCATTTAGACAGACTCAGAAAAAAACCAAGGAGGGTAATGTTCTGACTTTCGGCGTTATGGCTGTTGTCGGAGATGGGCACGGACATGTTGGTCTTGGCTATGGTCGAGCTGGTGAAACTTTACCCGCAAAAGAGAAAGCTATTAGGAAAGCTAAATTAAATATTGTTAAGATTATGCGAGGTTGTGCATCTTTTGATTGTTCGTGCGACGAGGAGCATAGTATTCCGGTTGTTGTTACGGGAAAGTGTTCTTCGGTTGTTGTTAAGTTAATGCCTGCGCCACAGGGGACTGGTTTGGTTGTTAGCGACGAGCTGAAAAAGATTTTGAGGGCAGTTGGGATCAAGGATGTTTATAGTAAGTGTTCTGGAAAATTGAGGACGACTTTCAATTCCGCGAAGGCGTGCATGGCTGCTTTAAATAAAATTAGGGAGACACAATGGTAGTAGGGATTTGGAATTTGGTATTAGGCATTAGGCATGTTGCGCGGTTTGTCCGCGCTGAGAAAATTGGAATCTTGGAAGAGGTAAAATCAAAATGGTAATTTTAGTTGTGAGAATTGCGGGGCAGGTTAAGAATAGGGCGAAAGATAATGAGACCTTGAAGAGATTGAAGATGAATAAAAAGTTCAGCGCTATTTTGGTTGAGTCAGATGATAATGTTAGAATGGGAATGGTTAGAAGTGTTGGGCATATGGTAGCGTATGGAAATATTGATGATGTTTTTGTAAAGGAATTGAAAAGTTCGCGGAAAGATAAGGAAGGTATTTATTTTTTGCATCCACCACGAGGCGGGTTTAAAAAAAGTTCAAAGGTTGCGACTCCTAAGGGAATTTTGGGTAAGCATGATGATATTGTTAAATTGGCTGGGAGAATGTTGTGATGAAAACCCATAAAAGAAAAAAGAACTCTAGAATTCGTGGAGCACGAACTGTCGGATGGGGATTTAGGCAGAAACATAAAGGTCACGGGAATAAAGGTGGGTTTGGTATGGCTGGAACTGGGAAAAAGGCTGATCATAAAAAACAGTCTGCGGAACAATCCGTTAAGGGAAAATATTTTGGAAAACAGGGTGCAACATCTCGGGGAACGGCTATTGCGAAATACGAGAAGATTAATTTGAGAGATATTAAAGATAATTTTTTTGTAAAGGAAGGATGTAAAATTAATTTTTCTAAGCATAAAATTCTTGGAATGGGTGAGGGATTTAATGCTGAGATTACGGCTTTGGCTGCAACTGTTTCGGCAATTTCTAAAATGGAAAAAGCTGGCGGGAAAATTGTTTTGCCTGAGGTTAAGAAAGAGGTTAAGCAGTGGGTGAAGAAAGAGAACGTTGAGAAAATCGAAAAATAAATCCTCCAAAACTTTATAAAACAATTTTATCTTCATAAAACATGGCTTTAAGGAATTTGTTGTATAATTTGCCTGAGGTTAGGTCGCCGACGGAGAAGAAAGTTAGTTTTAATGTCAAGTTAAAATGGACGTTGGTTATTTTGGTTGGTTATTTTATTTTGTCGAACGTTCCTCTTTTTGGAATGGTCGAGGGTTCAATGTCGCGGTTTGAATATTTGGCTATTTTACTTGGGACATCTTTTGGTTCGATTATTTCGTTAGGTATTGGTCCTATTGTTATGAGTTCGATTATTTTGCAATTATTAAAGGGGGCACAAATTTTGAATATTGATACAAATACCACCGAGGGTAAACGATTTTTTCAGGCTATGCAAAAAGTTTTGGCATTTGCGTTTGTTATTTTTGAATCGATGGTTTATGTTTTAATGAAAGGTATCGAAGCCGAACCCGGGTTTGTTGGGCTTGTGATTTTTCAGTTGTGTCTTGGTGGTATTTTGATTATTTTTATGGATGAGGTTGTTCAGAAATGGGGTTTCGGTTCTGGGGTTTCGTTGTTTATTGCGGCAGGTATTGGTTGGAGATTGTTTGCACAGTTGTTTCAGTTTATTGGTATACAGGGAACTTTTGAGGCGAGTGGTAAAGTTTTAGCTTTGGTGGCATCTATTATTGTTGGGGATGGAACCGGCGCGGCGCGGGCTGTTTTTCCGATTATTACTACCGCTGTTTTGTTTTTGATAGTTGTGTTTGCTCAGAGTTTGAAAGTTGAGGTTCCTTTGGCATTTGATAGAATTCGTGGTCATTCGGTTAAGTGGCCGTTGCAGTTTTTTTATGCTGGTGTTATTCCTGTTATTTTAGTTTCAGCCTTGGTTGCTAATTTGCAGTTGTTTGGTTCGTTGTTGCAGAATTGGTTGGGGCATGCGACTTTCCTCGGAGGGTTTGGTTCTAGTGGACAGGCAATTTCGGGGATTGCATTTTGGATTGGCTCGACACCTATTTTAGAGACGATTATTACCGGAAGCTTTAGATGGATTTATGCGGGTCAGGCCTTTTTCCATATTTTATTTTATGTTGTGTTTTCTGTTCTGTTCTCATTCTTTTGGGTTGGGACTTCGGGTATGGATGCGAGAAGTCAGGCGAATAAGATTATTCATTCTGGGATGAGTATGCCTGGGTTTAGAAAAGACGAGAGAATTTTGGAGTCTATTTTGAAAAGGTATATTGGACCGTTGACGATTATGGGTGGTGTTGCGATTGGTCTGTTGGCGTCGGTGGCTGATTTGCTTGGTGCTTTAGTTGGCGGGACTGCTATTCTTTTGGCGATTATGATTATGTATCAGTTTTATCAGAACATCGCGCAGCAACACGCGGTTGATATGAATCCTGCATTGAAAGGATTTTTTGGGGCTTAAATTTTTTGAGTTTGTAGTTGGTAGTAGGTAATTGATAGTGTTAATTATTGGGTAACTTCGTTGCCGATTTTTTTTGACTTGTTCGGCTTTTTTAGGAAGTAATATAAACTCTTTTTTTATTTTCTCGGGCTTAACTTTAAAAAGATAAATTGGTGATTATAATTATGACTTTAACAGAGATGATGGCGGCGGACCCGAAGATTTCTATAGCAATTTTTTCGGTGGTTGTGACTTTGGTCTCGACGTTGGCACAGAAATGGTTGACGAATCAGGAGCATTTGAAAAGTCTGAAGAAGAGACAAAAGGAAATTCAGAAAGAGTTGAAGGGATGCAAGGATGATAAAATTATGAAAGAGTTGAATCTGGAGATGATGAAGATTGTTGGGGTTATGTTTAAGTCGTCGATGAAGCCGATGTTTGTTACGATTGTTCCATTTTTACTTCTATTTATGTGGTTAAGAGGAATTTATAGTCCGGTGATGGGGAGTTCATGGATTTGGTATTATATTGGATATAGTGTTGTCGCTTCTATTGTTTTGAGAAAGGTTTTCAAAGTGGCTTAAATGAGAACTGAGAACTGAGACCGCTTCGCTCTGAGAACTGAGAAGAAAAAGGTTTTCTGTAATTAAATTTTAATTTGTGGATTTGTTTGGCTAAAGGGACTTGAGTTTCTCTTTAGCCTTTTTAACAAACTGCTTCGGAGTTAATATTCCAAATTCGGAAATTACGCCAGATAAATTTTTGAGTTTTGTTTTGTCAAAGGCGGGGTTGATGACTTCGATTTTTTTCTCGCGTTCGTCCCAGACTTCTCGTGATGAGCGTTTTTCTATTTTGATTTTTTTTGTGAATTTTAGGGCGACGCCACAGGAGTATCTTGGGACATTGTGAAGTTTTGCTAATCGGACAAGGGTGTTGGTTCCGATTTTATTTGCGACTGTGGATTTTGTAAAAGCGTCTGCCCCGAATAAAAAGAGGTCGCATTTTTTTAGAGAGTCCTCGGCTGCGAGGTCGGGGGCTATAATAACTTTTATTTTTGATTTCGCTAAGTCTTTTGCGGTCTGCCTTCCTTGTAATAGCGGTTCTATCTCTGTTGTATAAACTACGAAATCTTTTTTTTGTTTTTTCTTTGCGTATTTTAAAATATCTATGACGGTCGAAGAGTGGCAGTGGGTGTAGATATTCATATCGTTTTTAATTAAATTTGCTCCCTTTTTCGCTATTGCCTCGTGAGAGCTTTTTAGGTTTGATAGAAATTTTTTTGCTGTTCGTTTTGGGGACAAGGATTTAAGAAGAATTTTTATTGCGTTCTGAAGAAGTGGTTCTGTTGGTCTGATTGCTAATATTTTTTTTGTTGATTTTTTATTTGGCTCGAGAAGGAATGCTTCTATTCCTGCTTTTGCGACATTTTCTGCTCCTTGGATTTTTATGGATTTTATATCTGTTAAGATTTTATTGAATCGGGATGGTGATGTTTTTTTTATCATAGATTAGTGTAGGTTGGACTATATAAAAAACTTCGGTTTAAAGAAAAATTGAAAATTTATCATGAAAATTTTGTTATACAAAATTTGTGGAAAGTTTAAAAAAGGGCGTTAATGTTTAGATACGAAGGTGTACTATGATAGAACTGTTTATGAAACCAAAAAAAGCTGAGAGACGGCCGTGGGAGATGCTTTTTGTAGGTTTAATTTGGGCGTCGATTTCTTTGTTGTTCGTAACATTTGTTTTTGGAAAGGATTCAATTTTGAAAGAGGGGTCGGGATTATTGATTGTGATTTTTACTGTAATGAGTTGTCTGCCATT
>CBDVEE010000010.1:0-11525 GCA_965372925.1 uncultured archaeon | reverse complement strand
GTGTTTCCACAATATTGTGGATGACTAAAAGAACAAATAAAAAAATAAGAAAAGTCATTTTTAAAATTCTAAGTGATAAAAAAGAACACTCTTATGGATATCTAGAAAGAAAAGTAAATACAAACTGGAAAACAATTAGAGATCACATAGAATATATGGAATTGTTTGAAGCTGTTGAAATGACTGATAACAAAATCAAATTAACTAATTTTGGATTGAAAATTTTTAAAAAATTAGATTAGTATACTATAAAATATTTCCCAAATAGCCTATCTTCACTATTTCAAGCTTTTTAGCCGAACAAGTCATCCCCGCGAAATAAAATTTTAGTGACAGGGTCGTTGCACAGCAATGACAGGCACGTTAAAAATTTTAATTTGCATTAAATACGATAAGATAAAATTGATTTTTCACACAAAGTTTTTGTGTAACAAAAACCAATGAAAAATCAATTTTGATTATCGCAAACTAAGTTTTGATTCCAAGGAACCTTTTTCTAAAAGGGAGCTTAGTCATTATCAACTCTCGGTGCCAGAACAAAACCAATACCCATCTTTTCACCAGGAAAGTCCAACCTTAAAGGATAATCATCAGAAAAATTTACAACAACGCGACTCGAAATTTTCACGGCCTTAATAAATTTCATTAAATATTCAAGCGAATATTTTGATTTACCAATTCCAAACATCTCCAAATTTTCCCCAGCAAACTCAGCTCTTGCAGAATTTAAATTTCCCGAACTCTCAATAACAAAACTGCCCTCACCCGCAATAAAAGCACACGAATCAGCAACAACATTCGCGTCCTCAATGGTTTGTGCAAAATCATCAGAACTCATCTCGACCCTCGCACCAAAATTCAAATCAGGAATATTCTTGTCTTCCGACGAAACTTCAATCAAGGCTAAATTAAAAATCCGTTTCACCTTATCAAAAATCGAAATCTTTAATTTACCACCCTCTTCCTCAAAAACAATACTCGCCGTCACTCCAGTCCTTTTCAAAATCTTTTTCAAGTCACCAAGATTAACACCCCAAACCTCATTCCCAATTTCATACTGCGAAAACGATTCCCTTGGAAGTTTAAAAATAACCAAGGCAACATTTGCCGGGTCAACTGCAATAATCGACATCCCATCTTCAAGCAACTTAATCCGCACCTCGGAAACCACCTCAGAAATTATCGCAATCGCATCACTCATCAACTTCGGATTGTCCAATTTTAATATCATATCAACAAAAGAATAGTTTAGTTTTTAAGGATTATTGCACTCAACAAACACATCATTTATTAACAATTATTCTCTTATATATACATGAACAACAACAAATCCCAAATCTCAAATCCCAAATCCCGTTGCGAGATAGTAGCCCTATCTCATTACGCAAGAAAAGATATCCAGCAAGTAATGTTCGATTTCTGCGAACACAGAGAAACCGTCGCAAACTTCAACAACAAATTCTTCGCGAAACGACCCGACTGTTTTGACTACCCATCTGACATTCTCAACACAGCACGACAGGGCGCGACATCGTTCCACTGCTCCGAAGAAATTTGGGACAACCCACTCAACATCAACACCGACATGACCCCCGAACAATACAACCAAATCAAAACAGGCTGGGACCTCCTCATAGACATCGACTCCCCATTTTTAGATTATGGAAAAATCGCCGCAAAATTATTAATAGAACAACTCGAAAAACACGGCGTCAAAAATTACGGAATCAAATTCAGTGGCTCAAAAGGTTTCCATCTCATAGTTCCGTTCAAAGCATTTCCAAAATTCGTCGGTGATTTAGAAACAAAAAACCAATTCCCCGAATGGCCTCGATACATAGCAAAATATCTATTCAACAGAATAAAAGACAAAATGAACAACGAAATTCTAAAACTCTCGAGTAAAGAAAAGCTCCGCGAACAAGGTGAACTAATCTCCGAACACCTCTGTCCAAAATGCAACCAGCCGACGAAAACCAAGTCAATCGGAAAATACATATGCAGAGACAAAATAAAATGCAAAGGACAACTGGAATCCATGATATCAAATCGAAAAGAAATGATATGTCCATCATGTAATGGTAAAATGGATAGGGTCTCGCAACGAGAAATTCAGTATTGCGAAACCTGCAAAATCAACACCGCAAAACTCGAAGCCACAAGTTCATTCGGAGGAGTTCAGCAACAAAACACTCAACAGAAATTCAAAGAAGAAATCACAATCAAATCGACAGAAGATTCCGTCGACATAGTCTTAGTCTCACCCCGACACCTTTTCCGAGCTCCATATTCTCTTCACGAAAAAACCGCGTTCGCTTCAATAGTCCTGGATAAAAACCAAATCGAAAACTTCAAACCGACGGACGCCGACCCTCTAAAAATAACAAACCCAAAATCGTTCATGCCAAATTGCAAAAAAGGCGAAGCAAAACAACTTCTAATTCAGGCGATAGAAGAAAATCTTAACAACAAACCAAAAGAAGAAACAAAAAAATACGAAGGCGGTTCTATCGACATTAAAGGACTTTCAATTACCGAAGAAATGTTCCCACCAATAATTAAAAAAATTCTAAAAGGAATCAAAAACGACGGTCGAAAACGAGCCCTATCACTCCTCCTCGCATTTTTCACATCCCTTGAATTCCCACAAGATTTTATCGAAGAAAGAATTGAAAAATGGAATAACAAAAACTATCAACCATTAAAACAGGGTTATGTAAAATCGCAAATCGCGTGGTCTTTGAAAAATAAACGACTTCCTCCAAACTACGACAAACCAATTTACAAAGAATTCGGCATCAACCATCCACCAGAACCAGGCATGAAAAATCCAATCAACTACACAATTAAAATGGCGATGAGGCTGAAAACTCGAACGGTTCAGAAATCGGAAGAAAGATTAAGGAAGCCGGAAATTTAACAATATTTATAAACAGCCAACCTCTTATTCTTACATGAAAAAAGTAGGTATCTTCGCCATATTATTTTTATTAGTATTCTCATTAGTTCCACTATCTCTTGCTGTGGATAATGACTGCGAATCAGATAATGATTGCGATAGTGGGGAAATTTGCAAAAACGGCGAATGTATTAATGAAAACAGTATCTCAGACTCAGACAAAATTGAAGATGGATTTGAATGTCTCGAAGATAAAGCAGATGATTGCTCAGGGCTGACTACGCAAGAAATCACACTAACAATTTTGGCGACCCCAGATAATATCTTTGATGATTGTGTTCAAGAATTAGAAGATAGAGAATCATCAGACAACTGGGGCAATGTTCGAGACACAGCGTTGGCAATTTTGGCACTAAAACACGCGGGTAAAGATACAGAATCTGCAGAAGAATGGTTGTTAGACCAGGAACAAATTCCTACCGAATTAATTTGGTATATGCAACAAGATTCAAACGAAGAAGTCGAATGTCATATCTCTTATGATGCACAAGACTATACAATAAACATTGGCACAAACAAAAAAATTGACTCAAGCGCTGGCTCGTGCTTAGCATTAGCACAGGCAAATTTCTGGCTACAAATTTCACCAAGTTGCTACGAAGAAAAATTCGTAATTTCGTGCGACCAGTCATTCATAGCAAATTTATTATACAAAAACAAAAATTCTCGAACGATTTATGTTATTGAAGGAACAGAATTATCCCCCGCATTTGGCTCAATTGAATTGAATGTCTATTCAAAATGCTTCGGTACTGGCTCGTGCGATTATGAAGCAACAGCCTGGGCAACATTAGCTTTATTGCAAACTGGACACAACGTCGAAGAATTCATCCCATACGTAATCGCAATGGCCGACACAAACGAACGATATTTACCCGAAGCGTTTATTTATATGCTAACAAATTATGAAGATTACGCAACGCAATTAATTGCCAGCCAAAAACTCGGAAACTATTGGGAGGCAGACTCCTCAGCATATAACCGATATTACGACACATCTTTAGCACTAATCGCCCTTGGGGGTTCATCGTCGGAACAAATCACAAAAGCAAGAGACTGGTTACTATTCTCACAAGACTCCAATGGTTGCTGGCAAAATTCAATAAGAGACACAGCAATAGTCCTATGGGCGTTATCTGGAAGAACTGGACGGTCATCATCTGGCGGCGGTAGTAGTGTAACATATTGCTCTGAAGCAGGCTACTTTTGTATACCCTCATTTGATTGCCCAAGTTCTGAGGACGTCGGAGACAATTATTTCTGCCCGTCGCTATCAGACACATGTTGCATGACGGAAAACATAAAAACCTGTTCCGAATATGGCGGCGAAGAATGTTCGCCTGACGAGGTATGTATAGGTAATGAACGAAAAGCAACCGATACATCCAGATGTTGTACCGGAACATGCGAAGACAGACCGCAAGAAACCGAATGCGAAGCAAACTTTTACACCTGCATGGATGAATGCTCAGAATATCAGGAGTCAATGCCGACATATTCCTGCGACGGAACCCAAGTTTGTTGCCGAACAAAAACGACAACGACAACAGACGATATATCAAGCTCATGGTGGATATGGGTGTTAATAATTTTAATCCTAACAGTCCTCATTGCAATAGGATATGTCTACCGGGACAAGTTAAAATTATTATGGTTCCAGATTAAAACCAAATTCAAAAAAGACAAAGGAAGAGATGGAGCTCCACGAGGACCACGACCAGGAATGCCACCGCGACCTGGCTTTCCTCCATTAAGAAGACCTCGTCCTCCAGTCGCTCGAGTGCAACAACCACAACCAGTTCACAGAGACAATGCAATGTCAGAAACCTTCCAAAAACTAAAAGATATGTCTCGTTAGATTTATTAACATCAGAACCCCTCCTTATTTATGAAAAGAGGCGCAATAATTTTCCTGTCATTATTTTTAATATCTCTAACAACAGCCACTCCATTACTAACGTTCCAGCACGAACAGACACAACCAGGTGAAACAATTATTGCCACAATAAAAACCACAGGCGAATTCACAAAACAAATCGAGCAATCAGACATCACATTCTACGAAGGACGAAAACAAGTTCCGTTCGAATCAGACATCACATTCTACGAAGGCACGCATTATCTATATATTTACACAACCAGACAGGGAAACTTTTCAGTTCAAATCGCAGATGTTCTATACAAAGAAACCGACATTTTAAAATCAATTACAATAACAAAACCATTTAACACAACAAGTCAAATAATAGTCGACGAAGAAACGAATGAAACCTCAACAGAAATACTCTCAATCAAGCCAGGTTTTGTCTTCACAACTGAAATTCCGACAATAAAATTAATTAACAAAGGAACCATGACATTAAATTTAACATACGACGAAAACGAATTATCATTAGAACCACTGACAACTCAGGAAATTACATTGAGTCCAGCACAAATCTTTTCTTATTTCGATATTTCATCTTACAAAGAATTCTCAGTCCCTATAATCTACCTAACTGCAAATGCAACATTCGAATCACCGTTAGTAAAATACGATTTAAGACACGAGCCCGAATTACTTTTAACAGAACTTTTCACAAATGACAAAGCCCAAGAGATAATCCAGCTCTTCAACTTCGGCAATAATAACATAACTGACATCCAGGCAACATCAGATTTATCATTTATAGAAATTGAGCAACCCGAAGATATGTCAGCACGAGGAATCCAAAACCTAACTTTAATTTTAACTCCAAAAGTTTCAGGACACTTTCAGGGATACGTCAATATTACATATATCCAAAACGAAACTCAACACACGCTATCGGTTCCATTAAGTTTATTCGTTCTACCCGAAGGAAGCACGGAAGAAGATTTTGAAATATCAGAAGAAACGTGCGAAGAAAAATCTGGAACGGTTTGTCAGCCCAATGAAGAATGTGACATCAAAATAATCTTTACAAAAAATGGGGAATCCTGTTGTCTCTCAACCTGTCAGCCCAATGAAGAAGAAGAGGAAAAGGAAAATTATGATTGGCTAATTGCATTAATTATTTTCGCAGTCCTTGGCGGAGGAGGATATTATCTTTACAAAAAACAAAAACAGGTAACACCAAAAACTCCCAAAGACCAAATGGAAGAAGCTTCAGAAAAATTTAAAAAACGAATGACAGGGAGTCCCGAAATAAAAAGGATTAGTGGAGCGATGGAGAGGAGTTAGTTATTTTTTGTTTTTCTTATTTACCTTCTTAACAACTTTCTTAATATCCTTCTTCCCACTCTTCTTAACAACTTTTTTCTTAGAAACTTTCTTCGTAACCTTCTTAGCGCTCTTTCCCTTCAATCCAACAATCTCTGCATCTCTTGCCACTAAAATTTTTTTTGCCATCTGCAACTGTGCTTCCATATGTTTATATTTTTCTCCAATAACTTTTGCAATCTCATCATATCGGTGCATCCGTCCCGAAATATTATTCAGCAAATCTGTAACTTCGGTCATCCCCAAACTAAGTTTAGACGGCTCAATAACTTCAATCGACGACGGCATAAAATCAAACATCGTCTCACTTAATCGCGCAAAACTTTCACACTCAAAATCCACCTCGGCAAAAACAGTCCACATTTGTTCCTCACCATTTTCTACTTTCATATCAATTTCTCTCGGCTCGCTAACTTTAATAGAATGAACCTCAATATCCTTCACGTCGTTAAGAATTCCTATATGTTTTTCTATGGCTGCCGTCAGATGTTCTGCCGGTCGTCCTACCATTTCAACAATCATTATTACTCTAACCATAAAACACCAAACATTTTCCTACTTTAAAACCTTTCCCAAATCAAAAACCCGATAATAAAAATTAAAAATAATGCAAATCCATAAGGCAAATAATCAACAACCTGTGCATTCTTCGAACTGTAAACTAAATCATCTTTCTCATTAGCGACTTTACTATTTAACGAAATTGTTTCAACCTTCTTCTCAATATCATTCAAAGACAAAATATTTTCCTCAGCAACTTCCTTTTCCCTATCTTCTTCAATAACCTCTTCCCTATCTTCTTCAATAACCTCTTCTTTAATTTCTTCATCATCACCAACAACACAAGCAAGACCTTGATCTTTTATTTTTTGTAAAGTTATTTCTCCAATTCCATTAACTTCAATTAAATCTTCAAGGGATTCAAATGGTCTACTTTCAACAATTCTTCCAGCGTAAACGGGACCAATTCCAGTAAGCTCATCCAACTCTTCCAACGACGCCGAATTAATATCTATTTGATTATCTTCGCAGACTGCACTAATAATTGGGACAAAAATAATTAGTAGTAAAATTAGGATGTGGTGTTTCATTAGATTAGGTGCTATTTCTGATTTATAATTTTATCTAAGTTTTATTAAATTGTGAATATTCTCTCATTAATCTTTCGTTCCTTCCCGAAAGTTTCTTTAACAATATCTACCTTCCACGATTCTATTTCAGGATGCGTAACAACGCATGTCAAATCTATAGGATTTCTTTCTGTGAAGCCGAAATTTCCTCCAGCATAATAAGTTTGATGTTGTAATAGATGAGAAAGATGTTCTTTGCCCGATAGTGGAAAATTTCCTCCACCCCTCGTAATAGGATTATGATAAAACATAATATTTTTTTCATTCAGAAAAATGCAAGTTCCAATATGCGGATTAATTTCAGCTCTCAGATATTGTTCCGTGTTTTTGGTAAACTGACTCTCAAAGATATTTCCAGCTTCGTCAATACTCCAATCTGCATTTAGTGTAATAATTTCTAAAGATGACTCTAATGAAGTTTCTTCTAAAACATATTTAATTAAATTTTTTGCGTGATTATAAGATGCCTGTTCTTTCAAGGGATGTGTTCTGGGACTTATTCTAAATTGAACCGAGAATCTATCCTCATCATTCGGAACATCTATCCTAACAAAATCGCTTCCATTAACAAAAGGACAAAGTGTTTGTCCAAATCCCCTTAAATGCTCAGGGTAACCTTCCTCATGTTTTTTTATTTCCTCGACAGTTAAAGGAATCCTATAATCAAGTACATGATACAAACCTTTTCCCCATTCTTTCTCTCTACTATTATAAAATGCATCAAAACAATATTTTGCAATAGTTTTATTTTGTTGCGGAATTAAATCCCTATTCGGTTTTCTGGGAGTCAATTCTTTAAAAGGAAATGTTTTATAAAATAGCGACAATCCCAAGGTAATATTGTTCAGACCATATCCTTCAAAATTAACTCCAGTTCCACGCATAGTTTGTTGCACATTCATAAAACTATTTTTCTTCTTTCTATAAAAAGACTACTGTTTTTTAATATATAGTAATTCAACAAAATATTTCATCTCCCCTTCCCTACAAATACCAAATACCAAATGCCAAATACCTAATCCCTCGAGATGCTTCATCGCATCCTCCCCAAAATTTTCTCAACATCAACAAACTCAACTCGCACTCTATTTTTCTCCTTTATTTTTCCCGCAACTAAAATCTCACTAAAAATTTTATTATCCAAATACCACTTACACTTCTCCTTTTCAACCCGACTCAACATTCCATTCATCTTAACCTCAACCCCAATTACCTTATACAACTCATCATTCATCTTTTGAAAACAAACAAAATCCGGGAATCCAGTTCCAATTGTCATCACTCCTATATTCGCATTAAACTTTCTAAATATTCTCTTTGCTGGAATCACCTCCCCCTTTTCCAAATCCAAATTATTCGACCACTTATCCACAACCCAACCTTTCTCCTCCAAATCTTTCCGAACTTTAAGCTCAAAAGCACCCCCAGAACTTTTACTCATCGAACCACGCTTAATATCAGACTTTTTCTTTTGAATCCCAATCCGTCCCTCATTATCCCACTCTGTAACATACTCCTCACTAGACGCCCTCTTTATCTCCTCAAGAAAATCTTTTCTCTTTAATTTTTTCTCAAGCTCAACACTTTTAATTTCCATACCAGAATAACTAATCAAACGATTATAAAATTATGTATATTAAAAACTCTATAAATCCCGAGCATAAATTGTCCGCCGCTGATTTGCCTTAGCCCTCTCCTCATCCTTCTTCAAAATTTCTTCAATCCGTCTTTCCAACGCTCTTGCAACTTCTTCCCCAACATTCAAATCAACGAACTCTTTAATTTTACTTTTTACAATTAACGCCATCTTATTTCAAACTATCAAGTAATTTAATAATTTTTTTCTGTCCGATAAATCTAATTAAACTCGCCAATCGGGGACCTTTATTTTTTTTAATAATCACCCTATATACAACATCAAAAAACTCAACATTACTCAAACCAACTCTTTCACAAATCTCATAAAACTTATTAAACAACTCTTTATCCTCGCTGTATTTTTTCTCTTTCAATATATTTTTCAATGCAACAAGTGCAGATTTTTCGGTTTTGCTAAATTTTCCGTCAATCTTTTTTTGAACTTCAAATTTCATATCCTCTCCTGCATACTTATCTAACCAAACCGCCACCCTCTCCGCACGAATCTTATCACAATTATTCAACTCTTTGGTTTTACCAATTTGAACCATTGTTATTAGATGTTTAAACCCACCCCGCTCAGGTTTCTTCTTTGGAACGTTAACAACAGACATCTCATACATTCGTTTTTCGTGAGGGTTACATTTTCCATCGAAATATTTTGTTTCCAATGCATCAAATTTTTCATAAATACTAATAACATCATTATCAAAACTAATCTGAAAAACACTTTTAGGTTTTGTTCCAGTAAATAAATATCTTAAAACGGCAGGCTCATAAACTTCTTCAACTTCTTCCAATGTCAAAGCATTCCCGACCGAACTACTAAACACTTCACCACCCTTGATATTAATCCATTCATAAAATTGATAAATTGGTGGTTCAAAATCAAAAACTTGTTTTGAAATTTCTTTTGCCGTCGTCCACGACCCGCCATAAACACTATGGTCAATTCCACCCGGCTCAAAATCAACTCCTTCATATTTCCACCTCAATGGCCAATCAATTCTCCATCGGGCACTAACAATCCCTTTCTTTCGAATATCAAAAGTCTCACCATATCCACATTCACATTTGTACGATATATTATATCCATCAACCTCAGTTATAGTCGTAGAATCTTTTTTACACTTGTCACAATAAATCATAACCGGCCACCAACCCTTCACTAACGGTTTCTTTCTAAATTTATCAAGAATTTTCTTTATCTCATCTTTTTTCTCCAATGCAACTTTAATCAAATCTGCATAATCACATTTCTTATTCATTCCACTCTGATAAATAAACTCAGGTTTAATACAAACTTTTTCCAACGAATTTTCAAATTTCTTCTCATTATATTTAGCATAGCTCATTGAACCATCATGTGGTGACGGAATATTACTAAGCGACATCCCAAGATATTTTTCATATTCAGCTCCAATACCCTTGGGCACTTTCCGGAATCTGTCAAAATCATCCCACGAATAAATGAATTTTACTTTCTTACCCTTATCCTGTAAAGCACGCACAACTATATCTGTAGTGATAACTTCACGAAAATTTCCAATATGAACCTGTCCCGATGGTGTAATGCCCGAAGCACAAACATATTCTTCCTTATCACCCTTCTCTCTAATTATTCTGTCCGCAATAGCATCGGCCCAGAAAAATTTATCCGCCATATATCTTCCAACACAATCCACTTTATAAAACTTTCAAAACCGAAGAACCTTAAACTCCTTAAAATCCCCAGACCACTTTCTCTCTTCAATCTTCACATTTCTAATCTGAGCATGCTCCGGTCCCTTTCGCACAAACCCAACCAACCTCTCAATCTGTCCGCTTTCGCCCTCAACAATAATCTCTACGTTGCCATTTTCCAAATTTCGTACAAACCCAACTAACCCAAGATTATCAGCGTGCTCCTTCACAAACTGTCTAAAAAAAATCCCCTGCACCGTTCCCTGCACAATAATCTTTGCCGCATTTTTCATATTAAATAAAATCAAAGTTAGTTTTTATAGATTTCTATCCATCTCATTATGCAAAACTGTTATAACCTGCGACGCAAACAAAATCCGAGGACCAACCGAGACTTTATCAATCCTCTTCAGAAATTTCGTCTTATCTTTAGGAAATCCCTCGTGGTCTCCAATAATAAAAACCGCATCATTTAAATCTTTCTCTCGAATATCAACCCCGCGACCACTCAACAATAAAACATCTTTCCCTTCCACATCCAATTCCTTCACAACTTTTTCAAAACTTTTTTTCTCAATATAACAGCCCGCACAAATTTCCCTTAATCCATCCTCATCCTTAGCCTTATACAACAACTTCTTAATCAACCCAGCAACATTCTTCTTCGAAATCGGCATATCTTCATTCGACTCCAAAATCAAATGTCTCGGTGCGTGTGGCGGTCCATCAAAAATCAAATGCAACTTAACGTCATCCCTCATCGCATTCGAAACAAAAAACACAGAGATAATAACATTACAAACAATATCCATCCGCCCCGCCTTCATCAAATTATCCTTAATCATATTCCCCGCAGTAACCGCCGACTTTGAAT
>CBDVEE010000009.1:0-11554 GCA_965372925.1 uncultured archaeon | reverse complement strand
ATCGCATCTCTCAAGATACCAGACCCAACCCCAATTTTTAAATCACCCAAAACAGTCCGCACAATATACCTTGCCTCTTTCGGCGTCGCTGAATGCAACAAGTCAACAATAAATCCAACCTTCAAATCAACCGTTCCATTTCCCTCAATCGTCGGCAACTTCCGCAAATTATCCATAACTTTCTCAACACTCAACTTTTCAGAAAACAAAGCCGTCTGCGTTTTCTTTTTCTTTAAAATTGATTCTGTAACTTTTCCTAAATCTCCAAGTTTTTTAAACTCATCAACAACCTCAACATCACTAATTCCAGCCGCTCTTCCAATTGCCCGAATCACCAACTGATGCGAAATTCCCAATTCCCGATTATCATAATCCGCAAACAACTGACCCTGCAATAAATAAATCAACTCAGGTTTATCTTTAATATTCCCCAGAAAACTCGCAAGTATATCCGTCTTTTCCAAGCCCTTCGACGTCGATTCCAACGCCTCATAAATTTCACATATTTTCGAATAGTCCATTGTAAAATAAACAAAAGCCTCATTAAATATCTTCCGAGTCATTCCCAAACATTTATAAAAAAAATAATTCTTAATTCTTCATGGATGTAACCGACGCAAACTTTGAAACTGAAGTTATCGAGAAATCTAAAACAATTCCAGTTCTCGTGGACTTTTGGGCAAGTTGGTGCGGACCCTGTATGATGCTGGGACCAATTCTCGAAAAAATTGCAACAGGATATGAGAGTAAATTTATTTTAGCAAAAGCCGAAACAGATAATAATGCAAATTCAGCCGAAAAATTCGGCGTGATGTCAATCCCATCGGTAAAACTTTTCAAAAATGGGAAAGTTGTAGATGAGTTTGTCGGCGTGCAACCCGAAACCACAATCAAGCAATGGCTCGACAAGAAATTGTAATCGTTTTAAAACTCTTCATCTCTCAGAATCTTTTTCCCTACAAATTCATCATTCTCTTGAAGCCTATTCATTTCAACCCACCGAAATCTATTTCCCTTCGCAATCTTTAAAACATCTATAACGCTGGGAATAACTCTCTTCTCCAAAATCTCTTCCTCACTAATCCAAAAATTTCTCCCCTCTCTGGTTTTAACCCTTAATTCCCCATCAGGATTCTTTCCCATAATAACAAAAATTTGGTGATTGTAACTTAAGTTTCCATTATTATAAGTTTTAGCCGATAAAATTCCTTTAAATTTCAAATCGCATTTTAATCCAGTTTCTTCAAAAATTTCTTTCTCGGCAGTTTCATAAATAAATTCATCCATCTTCATTTTCCCACCAGGCCAACACCAATAACCAAAAAATGGTTCTTTTGTTCTTTCCATAAAAACATATTTTTTTTGAATTCTATCATAGATTACACAAACAACGATAATTGCTGGGAATTTCGCTTTTTCTCCACTTCCTCCCTCGATATAAGTTGCATATTTTTTCCCTTCATGCGTCAAACAATATCCATCCTCCATCTTCTTAATAAATCCATCCTCAATCAAAATTTTCAGATGATAAGCGAACCCATTACTCTTTCCCTTATTCTCCCACAACTCATTGAATCCCATTTTTTGCTTATGTATTAACTTTCTTAGAATCTCCCGACGCTCTTTCTTCATATCAAAACTACTAAATTAGACTATATAAAATACTATCTCAAATTCTTTTGAGTAACCTACTTCCGAGGTATAATTATCCAGGCAATCAAATACGCAAGAATTCCCATTCCATATCCGAATACAAATAGAACCCATAATAATCTTATTAGTACAGGGTCAATTTTAAAATAATCAGCAATTCCCGCACAAACCCCAGCAATCATAGAATCCTTCTCAGACGCCCGATACAATCTCCTAATTTTCTTTTTTGCCATGATATAAATATGTAAATAGGTTTTATAAAATTATGTGAAATCTAATTTCCTCTTCGTCTATTCGCTCTCAGCGATGGTCTAACTTTCGGGACTTTAACTGTGCTATGTCTCAACCCTCGAGCCTTTCTTCCAGCCGAACTAATTCCTCGTAAAGCCCTTTTCTTCGGAGCCTTAACAAAATTGCCCAACTGCTTATCACTCTTAATTTCAGGAGCTGAACGGTCTACTAAAATCACTTCGTAAAAATAATGCATCCCATCTTTTCCAATCTGATAAGAATTCAAAACTTCCATATTGCTAAACTTCCTCGCAACCTTTTGTTCTGCAATCTCCTTATAATTCATCCTTAAATTTTTTCTAATATGCAATCTCTTCGTTCTTCTCGCTTTGTTTGGACGTGTTCTTTTGTGTCCACCTCGTTTAAGCTTGACTCTAACAACGGTCACGCCCTTCTTCGCCTTATATCCCAAAGCTCGAGCCCTGTCAAGTCTCAATGGTTTTTCAACTCGAGTAATCGTACCACACTTCCGCCACTCAATCATCCGAGCCCGAAGCAACTTCATATCCGGCTTCTTCCACGCCCCTCTCAAATATTTTACAATTCCCATATTCTCTTTATCAAAATTTCCTTTTTAAACCTTTCAATAGAAAATTTAAACGTGAAACACCTTCCATGTTATTCTTTAAAGTTAATCATCGATAATTAGGAAACCATTTTTTCTTAGTCAGATATGTTTCCAAATCATCTATCAAAACAATTTCAGAAATATTTATAGTGCCATATGGGTCAAGATAACCGGGCATCACATCAGGTCTGTTTTTTTCTATTTGGCAAAACAACGGAGTAATAATTAGATTATGTCCTCTTGCTCTGGTATGACCCCCATCTTTTTTACGCCCAACAGTAGTATCAGTATAAGATGTGCCAACAATTGAAAATTCCAGTTCACTAATTTGATAAACAAAAACAGGTGGGAATTTATCTTCCATTTTAATTCCACGAATTATTGCATCAACTGCCTGTCTGCTTCTTCCGTCTTCCCATCCCCATAATTTGTGATTATTCCAATCAAGATAAAATTGTTTTCCCATAATAGATTGTATTTATTTATATTTAAAAATGTTGTATTTTAAAATTTTACTACAAATGAACCCGCTGTGATAGGCCTGCCCCCGAACAAATGAAATCTGCGAAGCGGGTACAGCGTGCCCCGCCGAATTATAATCTAATATTGGGTAGGGTATCGAACACTGTTCAAATCAATGAGCCCGCTGTGATTTGAACACAGGACCTCTGCCTTATCAGAGCAGCGCGCTACCTGGCTGCGCCACGGGCTCATATAAATACTAACCGAAAATTCAATTTATAAAACTAACCCTCCCCTTCCCCACTACCAACTATCTACTACCAACTACCCATCGCCCCCCTATCCTCTTAACTCAACAATTACTCTCTCTTTCTCGATATGATACCTAATTACTTCGACCTTTAACGGGATAAACTTCACATAACACTTATCTTTTGAATACGCTTTAATTTCCAATCCAGTAGCCAATTCCGTCAAAACAACATCTTCCTTTCTTTGAACTCCGGGTGCTTCAATCTCATAAACAATTATATCCGCAATTCTCCGGACTTTCGACTCAACCTCAACACTAGGCAGACCCACCCGTCTTTTAACTTCTTCCTCCGAAACACTAGGCAATATTTTTTTCCTCTGTGGAACTCCAGAAACAATCTGTCCCATCTGTGGAACGCCTCTCGCAATCTGAATCTTAATCCCCTTAGGCATTCCCTGACCATTACCAAAATTAACACCATCCATCTGCTTCTCTAACTGCTTAACCAAAGAATTCATAATTTTCTCAACTCCAAATGGCAATTTCAATTCTTCCTGTACTCTCTCGTTAGAATCATCCAGTCCTAACATCCCAAAATCTTTTTGTTCCTGCTCCACCTTAAACGAACTCCCACAATACGGACAATAACTAAATTGACGCTCGATTTTTTTCGCACATGACGGACACTTTCTTTTAAACATTCTTTACCAACGATTCTCTTCTATTTAAACATAATGCTCTACCTTTTTAACAAGATGCTCTAAATTATGAACCTCGCGCACAATACCTTGTGCTGGTCTGAACTCTCTAATCAAATAATGAGAAGAAAATTTCTTAACATGTCGGACTTCTTTCAAATACCTGACACCAAAAATCGCCACCAAAAATCGCCAAACTCCAGAAAGTAAGAAAATAAATAATATTGTACTCATAAAAGAAATTCCAACCCACGCAACTATCGAGCCGATACACGCTCCAATAAATGTACCAACACCGACGATAAGATTCATATAGGCAACTCCGAAACCTCTCTTTCTTTGACGCACCGCATCATAAACATAATTATTCACAGCCAAATTATAGCCAGCCCAGGCAAATCCGCCAACAATCGAAGGCATAAATAGTAAATATAATTTAATATTTAAATCTCCATCAATAAAACTAGAAGCAATCCACAACAATGGCGTCGTAACAATAAGCCAGGAACAAACTCTCATTAATTTGACATTTCCAAACCTGTCAGAAAATTTTCCAAGTAACGGTAAAAACATTAGCTGAAACATAATTTGGGAAACCGTTATTCCCATAAACCACATATATGAGAATCCCAAATCTCTCAACATATAAACCGCCCAAAACGGACCAGAAATTCCTATGCCGATACTTAGAATTCCCCTAAATAATGTAAATCTTCCGAACGGAGTTGATGGAGCCATTTTTAAAAATTGCCAAAACGAAAAACCATCCTTCTTCCGAACTTTTAGTCTCGGTTCATACTGTCTTGCCAAAAGTGTTCGAGATTTGAATCGTATTGATGCTGCAAGAACAAACAAAATTCCAAATCCTAAAAGAGTATAGCCTAAAACATTTCCGCTAACAGCCCCTATATTTTTTGCAGTATCCAAAATAATAGCGCCGATAATCATAGCTATTAAACCAAAAAAACCTGCCATCCGATTTCTTTGTGCAAAATATTTTCCACGTTTTTCTTCGGGAACTAACGAGCCCATCCATGAAAACCACGCGGGTTGATTAATCGCACTAAAAGCATAGAGCATACCAGTGAGCGTAATCAAAATCCAAATTGTATGAGGAATGTCCAGATAAAATAAAATACCCGTCAATATAATCGGAATCCAAAGAAGAATCTGAACTGTAGTTCCCCAGAGGACAATTTTTTTCCTAGAAAATTTTCTAATAATTTCTGATGCTTTAAGTTGAATGATGCTTGGGAGTAGACCGATGATTGCATATAAAATTCCCATTTGCGTTGCAGTTGCATTTAAAAGCAAAGCAAATGGAGAGAGATACGACAAGCCCAAACTTGATGATACCGAAGCCATTGAACCCTCACGAACACTTAATTCTAAACTTTCATTAATTTTCTTTTGGATAATCGGATGCTCAACTCCAACGATATCACCCTTTTTCACCATGAAAAATTATAGTAAAAGGCTATATAAAAAACCTTCCTTTAATTATTTTATTTTAATTCTTCATCGTTAAACTTATTAATCTAACTTATTCTCTTATTCTTATGAAAGAAAAATTTTATATAACAACAACGATTCCCTATGCTAATGCACCCCCTCATATTGGATTTGCTCTTGAACTCGTCCAAGCAGATGTTTTAGCCAGATGGAATAAAATTAAAGAGAAAGATGTTTTTTTCTTAACGGGAACCGATGAACACGGGACCAAGAATTATCAAACTGCGAAAAAACAAGGATTAAGCCCTAAGGAATTTGTAGACAAGAACTCAAGTTGTTTTAAAGAATTGACTAATAAATTAAATATTTCAAATAATTATTTTATAAGAACTACTGATAAAAAAATCCATTGGCCAGGAGTTATTGAAATTTGGAAGAAGTTAAAAGAAAAAGGAGATATCTACAAGAAAAAATATACTGGATCATATTGCTCTGGATGCGAGAGGTTTATTACAGAAAAAGATTTAGAAAATGGGAAATGTCCTGATCATCCTAATCTTAAAATTGAAAAAATTTCTGAGGAGAACTATTTTTTTAAGTTAAGTAAATATTCTAATGAGATTAAAGAAATAATTGAGAGAGATGAATATAAAATTTCTCCGATGAAATGGAAAAATGATTTTTTAGGTCTAGCCAGAGAGGGATTGACAGATGTTAGTTTTTCAAGGGATGTTAAACATCTCCCTTGGGGAATTCCTGTGCCGGGGGATGAAAATCAAATAATGTATGTATGGTGTGAAGCACTTGGGAATTATTTGACAGGGATTGGATATCCAGATAAAAAATACAAAAAATATTGGCCTGCAGATGTTCATGTTGCAGGTAAAGATATGCATAGATTTCATGCAGGAATATGGGCGGGGATGTTATTAAGTTTAGGTTTGCCTTTGCCTAAAGAATTAATTGTGCATGGATTTTTAACTATTGATGGAAAAAAGATGAGCAAATCTACTGGGAATGTCATATCACCTTTAGAACTTTTAAAAAAATATTCTGCAGATACGTTAAGGTATTTTTTATTGAGAACTATCCCTTTTGGCGACGACGGTGATTTTAGCGAAACAGCTTTAATAGACAGACACAATAACGAGCTCGCAAATAAGCTTGGCAATTTAGTTTCACGAACTTCAGCTTTGGCAGAAAAATACGGAATAGAAAAAAGTCCCAACATTTTATTGAAACAATTTAAACTAAAACAACTCGGAGAATTAATTGATAACTACGAATTTGATAAAGCCCTCAATGAAATATTTGCATTCATTGATATTTGCAACGAATTTATTCAATCAAAAAAACCATGGGAAACACACGACAAAAAAATTCTTTATCAGTTAGTATATTCGATAAAAGAAATCGCAAAACTACTATCCCCATTCATTCCGGAATCCACAGAAAAAATTTCTGAGATATTTAAGACGGATAAGATTAAAAAGGGAGAAATACTTTTTAAAAAAATAAAATGACAGAAAAATTAGAAAGAGAAGTTGATAAGGATACAGTGAAGATGAATTATTTGGAGAGAATTGATTCGCGAGATAAAGATATTCCAAGAAATGTAGGAAACTATGATGGCCATGTTCCAAAATTAAATCCATTAATGTCCCTTACTTGTTATAGGGTGTTTGTTTAATGGAAGGCATAACGACAATTAACTTTGATGATTTCGAAAAATTAGACTTGCGAGTAGCAGAAATTCAAAACGTAGAGGATATCGAAGGAGCGGATAAACTCTATAAATTGGAAATCAATTTAGGCGACGAAGTTCGGACGCTGTGCCGAGCGTTTAGGTCTTCAATAATTATTGTATCCTGAAGACCTGAGCGCGAGTTGGCATTAAGAAGTTTTATTCTCACGACGACCTCAAAGGCAAAAAGATAATTGTTTTGACAAATTTGAAACCAAGAAAATTACGAGGAATAGAATCTCAGGGAATGTTATTGGCGGCTTCGAATAAAGACCACACAAAAATTTCATTAATTTCTCCAGACCAAGACATGGAAGTTGGGAGTGTTGTAGGGTAGATAGTATATGTTTTAACTTTAGAGAAATAAAAGAAGGTATGAATTCTGCAGAAAAGACTGACAAAGAAAAGAAAGAAGAAAAGGAGAAAACATTAGCAGTTATCAAGACTGGAGAACAAAGAGGGAAACTTGCTACAAAATACATTAAGCACGAGGTTGGGGGAAGAAAAAGTGAAGGGCTCAGCCAGTTAGAAAATCTTTGGAGAAATAAATTTTTAGTATCTAAATCCTTTTAAACAATAATGCAATAAATTCATATGGCAAAACTCTTACAGAATCAATTCAAAACGATGACTTTATCATTGCTAATATTTCTATTTTCAGATATTTGCTTTGCAGAACAAATTAATATTCCGAAACCTTTTAGACATGAAACCAGTTTTAAGTCAAAATTATTTTATAATTTTGAAAAATCTCTTTTTAAAAAACTGGAAGAAAACAAAGAAATTTTAACCCAGAATTACGATAACGAAGGAGGAAAAATAAAATATATAGATGTGAGAGAAGGAGAAGAAAGGGAAATTTCAGAAATGCAAAGAGATGCGTTAGAACGTGCGTTTGTTAATGCTCCAATAAAGGCATTGGAAAAGACTCCGATTGGTAAAAAAGTCGAAAGATTAGTAGATAAAATTTCGTTATATACAAGAGTTAAATATAAAAAATCAGGAGATCATTCAAAGTTTTACTTTCCCGGAGAGATTGAAGATGGTGATAAAGGAAAATATGGTGTTTCATTAAGTGCGTCGTTATATCCTGATTCAAATTCCTTGAGAGAGGATTTTTCTGTTGGATTAAAAGCACATTATGGAAGGTTAGAATCTGAATTATTTTTTAGACCAGATACTAATGAAACAAAAATAAATTTTCAATACAAAAATTTCGCAATTTGGGCAAAAAATGAAACTGGAGAAAAAGGGGAGTTAGGATTTCTCTTTAAGAAGGAATTTTAATATTGAAAAATTATCAAGATGAAAAATAATGAACCATTAAGCAGTTTAACGCATTTTGTCGGGTTTTTACTTTCTATTGCAGGACTTGTTTTATTAATTGTTTTCGCCTCTTTGCATAGGACAAACTGGCACATAGTAGGATTTTCTATATTTGGAGCAAGTTTGATTTTACTTTATCTTGCAAGCACACTGTATCATTTTTTTTCTTTAGACAGCAAGGCAAAAAAAATATTTAAAAAAATAGACCATTGTTTTATTTATATGCTTATTGCAGGAACATATACTCCTATCTGCCTTACAGTTCTTAGAGGAGGTTTGGGCTGGAGTATTTTTGGCATTATCTGGGGGCTGGCAGTTTTCGGGGTTGTGTTAAAATCCAGCAATATTAAAATCAGTGAAAAACTCTCCACAATTATTTATCTTCTCATGGGATGGATTATTTTAATTGCTCTTGTTCCTTTATTAAATTCAGTAACTTATGAAGGATTTTTATTCTTGATTGCAGGAGGAATTGCATATTCATTTGGAACTGTGTTTTTTGCATTAGATAAATTTGTTCCAAGAACAAGATGGTTTGGCATGCACGAGGTTTTCCATATTTTTGTTTTAGCCGGGAGTTTTTTGCATTTTTGGTTTATGTTAAAATATTTGGTTTGATTTTGAGTTAAGAATTTTTATGTTATTGATATTAATTTTAAAGTAGTAAAAGAGACAAAAGATTTATAAAGATTTATTTATTCTATTTTGTATGGATAAAATATTTCAAGTGTTTACAAATTCACTTCCTGAAGAATTAATTAGAGATTTGGAGCCGACTGTTTATAGTATGCAGATGAAACTCAGAGATTCTGCAGTTGAATATGGTAATTCAAGTTTATCTTATAATCAAATTCAAAATAATGTTGAAACAATGAGAAAAACTGCTTTAGATAATGCAATTCAATTATATGACGGTAGTTTGACAACTGAAAACAAATTCTCAGAGGAAGGTAGGTTAGAAATTTCAGATTTAGAAGGGTACCTCACGGGAGTTATGATTACTAAAAAACCTGAAATTAAACCTGAAACATTATGGTTAACAAATTTTGGAATTAGAAATGATAATTTACATTATGGTAGTAAAGCTGTTTCAGGAGTTAATCAACTTCCAAAAGGAGCAGTAAATATTGAATTTATTGGTTATTCTAAATAAGAATAAATCTTCCACTTTCTATTTTATTTTTCAACAAATCCCTCGTCTATGTTCCCAGTCCCTCACTCCCCGTTCCCCACAAATCCCAAATCCCTCAATTGTGTTCCTCATACAAAGCACATTTACAACCCTAACAACCTGTTCAAAAATCCCCTTCTCTCTTCAATATTCTCCCCACTAACTTTCCGGGCAATCTCACAATATTTCTTAGCAACCTTGCTTCGCGGATGAGTATGACAAACTGCATCTCTTAAATTCAGAGCTTCCTTGACTGCTTTATCTTCAGGAACAATGCCAATAATTTGTGTTTCCAACATTGATTTTATCGAAGACAACGGCATTTCATATTTTGCATTTGCATATCGAGTAACAATAACTCCATTAACTTCCTTTCCCATTTGTCTGGCGACTTTAACTGCTTTCAGAGCGTCAGTCACAGCGGGCATCTCCGGATTAGTCACAATAATAATTTCATCCGCAGCTTCAAAAACAGCAATAACTTCTTCGCCAAATCCAGCTGCAGAATCAACAATAACATAATCACAAAGTGTTGCCAACTTTTTCATAATTTCAGAAATCTTTTTTGTATTAAACTTAGTTAACTCCTTAATCGAAAGCGACGACGGAATAATTTTAGTTCCGGATGAATGTTCATAAATCGCGTCCTCAATGTTAGCTTTCCCCTTCAAGACATGATTCAATGTTACTGGCACAATCGGTGCACCCAATTGTAATCCGACATTAGGAGTGTTCAAATTTACATCAACAATAATAACTTCTTTGTTTAACTTATTAAGTGAAACTCCCAAGTTAATCGCAGTGGTAGTTTTACCGACGCCACCCTTTCCCGAATTTATAATAATTATTCTTGCCATTTTGTATTTTTTGAAAAATTGCTATGAGCAATTTGTAATTGTACCCCATCATTCCAGATAGGCACGTAGTTACCAGAAAAACTCGCTTTATAAGTTTTATTCAGTTCAGTTTTCCAAAATCTTTTTAACTTCGCTGATGAATTTCTCGACGATTTCATAATATTCTCCCAATTTTTCCATATTAACATCAGTTGTTCTCGTCGGTTCGATTATTTTTAAATTAACATTTTTTCTAAACTCACCACTTCTAGTTTTACTCAAGTCGGGCACTCTCTTGAAAAACACATATAACACAACCACATCTTGCACAACCGGATTCCTATAAAAACATTTTTTTATAAACTCAATTCTCTGCTTCGGATTCGTCGGCATCATGGGCAACTTTCCATCCTCAACTTTCTTTTCCAAAATCGCGTCAAAACTAATTTCAATCAAGCTTTTCCACCGAGCCAACAAATTTAAAATCACATCACAAGTTTTCGTGTATTTCAAACTAACGTATAAAAGATGGTCGGCACTTGTCTTTTCTTTTATAATTTCTTCAATCATAATCCATACCTTTTAGCGCAATTAAATCAATGCCATTAACCTTTTTATACCTGTCGAAAATTACTCGGAAACGCCGAAATCCCATCACTAATCGATTTCACAAATTCATCAATCCTCTTCGCTGTCAAAAATTTATATTTCCCACGAATTAATAAAATAATTTTCTCTCCCTTGGTAAACTCAATGGGCGAAACTTTCTGCGCCCGCTCAACCTCAAGCACCTTTACCAAATTTTTTTGTGTTAATTCATCTAAATATTTCGGTGCAACTTTTTTCAAAAATTTTTTCAAATTTCCACCCCCCACCTTTTCATAAATCAAAAACGCTTTAATCAACCCAGAAACAGCTTTAGCCGATTCATTTATGACACCAACTAAAAACCTTTTTTCAGAATACTCCCGATACCCCCTCATCATTCTTTCGGCCACAGCCAAGTGTTATTTCGCCTCGATAAAATCTGGTTTCCAATCCATAAGACAAAAAGTTAAAATCTCTTTATATTGATTATTGCACTACGATATTGTTACCAA